>CAZJTB010000091.1:5446-8168 GCA_964548485.1 uncultured Chryseobacterium sp.
CGAGGCGATCATGACGGGCTCGAATCCCACCAGGGGCATCCACAGCCAGTAGATCGGCTTCACCAGCGTGATGAACCAGCCGTTGCGGATGCTGATGGTGAGGTTGAAGCGGCGGCCGCTGTGGTGGGGCAGGTGCGCGGCCCACAGCAGCCGCACGTTGTGGGCCAGGCGATGGTGCCAGTAGAAGTTGTGGTCGTCGGCCACCAGGCAGATGGCCCACACGAGCCAGCCGAAGCCCAGGGTGGTGTATCCCAGCAGTGACTCGCGCAGCGGAGCGGCCCACCAGAAGAGGAAGAGGTAGAGGGTGATCTCGAACACGTTCGTGATCAGGCGCACCACCGTGGCGCCGATGCCGATGGCGAAGCCCGAGAGGCTCTCCTTCAGGTCGAAGAGGTGACGGGCGTTGAAGTACTCGGCCACGATGAGCGCGATGAAGACCGGGTACAGGTAGGTGAGCCCGAATCCCTCGATGGGCAGCTCGGGCAGCTGGGCCTTCATCTCCAGCCAGGCATCCAACGGGTTGAACATGCGCGTGGCGCCGGATCATGGGCGCCGGCCAAAACTATCCGCGCGAAGCGGAGGGCCAAGCTATTTTCACCGCATGGCTTCCCGCGCGCACGCATCCGCTCTCCTCCTCTTCGCGCTTGCCACGCAGGCGCAGGTACCGATCCATGGCCCCATGCTCGGCCATGTGGACATGCTGGCGGCCTCTGTTTGGCTGCAATGCAAGGAGCCCTGCGCGGCACGCATCGAGTATTGGGTCGAAGGCCGGCCCGACAGCCTGCTGCGCACCCCGGTGCAGGATTCGGATGCGCACCTCGCGCATGCCATGGCCTTCACCCTCGACCGCCTGGTGCCCGGCATCCGCTACCAGTACCGCCCGGTGGTGAATGGCCGGCCGGTGACGCTGGATGAGCCGCTCGGCTTCCGCACGCAGCCCCTGTGGAAGTTCAGGACCGATCCGCCGGAGTTCACCGTGGCCCTGGGAAGCTGCGCCTATGTGAACGAACCCGCCTATGACCGCCCCGGCACGCCCTATGGCGGCGGCTACGGCATCTTCGACGCCATCGCCGCGCAGAAACCCGATCTCATGGTGTGGCTCGGCGACAACATCTACCTGCGTGAGCCGGATTGGGGGAGCCGCAGCGGCTACCTGCACCGGTACACGCATACGCGTGCGCTGCCCGAGCTGCAGCGATTGCTGCGCACCGGCGCGCACTATGCCATCTGGGACGATCACGACTTCGGTCCCAACGATGCCGTGGGCAGCTGGATCCATGCCCGCGAGGCGCTTGAGACCTTCAACCTGTTCTGGCCCAATCCCACCTGCGGCGCTCCGGGCGTCAAAGGGGCCATCACGGCATTCTCTCACGCCGATGCGGATTTCTTCCTGCTGGACAACCGCAGTTACCGCACGCCTGCGGATCTGGCAGGGGCGCCTACGGCCATGCTCGGCGATGCGCAGATCGAGTGGCTCATCCAAGCCCTCAAGTACAGCGATGCCGCTTTCAAGATCGTGTGCGTGGGCAGCCAGGTGCTGAACTCCGAGGCGGTGTTCGAGACCTATGCCACCTTCCCGGCCGAGCGCGCCAAGCTCATCGGCCGCATCGATGCCGAGGGCATCGCAGGTGTCGTCTTCGTAACCGGCGACCGCCATTTCGCGGAGCTGAGCCAGCTGACCTTGAAGGACGGGCGCATGCTCTACGACCTCACCACATCGCCGCTCACGGCCTCGGTGCACAGCCCCAAGGAGAAGGATGGCAATCGGAACCGCGTGCCCGGCACCCTGGTGGAGCAGCGCAACTTCGCCACGCTCACCTTCTCCGGCCCGCGCAAGGAGCGGGTCATGACCATGCGCGTGCACGATGCCGGGGGCAAGCCGCTCTGGGAGCGCCAGGTGATGGCCGAGAAGCGGCGTTGATCAGCCGCGCCAGTGGTCGAGCGCCGCGTTGATGGCCCGCGCCTCCTGCTCGCTCAGGCGCTTGAACAGCTCCTCATAGGCGCTCTTGCTCTCGCGATCGATGCGTTCGAGCAGCGCCAGGCCCTTGGCGGTGATGCGCACATAGATCACGCGGCGGTCCTCGGCGCAGCGCTCGCGCGCCACCAGGCCCTTGTCGATGAGCTTGTCGGTGAGGCGCGTGGCATTCGGCGCGCGGTCGATCATGCGCTCCTTCACGCTCTGCGCGCGCATGCGGTCCTTGGCGCCGCGCAGGATGCGCAGGATGTTGTACTGCTGCGCGCTGATGCCGTAAGGCTTGAAGCGCGATGCCTGGTGCGAGCGGAGCCAGTTGGCCGTGAACAGCACGTTCAGCATGGCCTTCTGCTGCTCGCTGGTGAAGCGGCTCTGGAGCTCCTTGTCGATCCCGGGCATGGCTGCTTTGCGAGGGCGAATTAACGAGGTGCCGCGCCTTCGGCGCGCAACAGGCGGAGCACGCCGCGACGCTCGAGGCTGTCGAGCAATGCCCGGTTGAAGCGCTCGACCCCTTCCTGGTTCAAGTGGCCCCGGTCGTAGAAGTGCACGCTATCCGCATAGGCCCGCGGGTCCTGCATGCGCAGATGCGCGCGTCCGGGCGCGAGCAGGGCATCCAATTGCCCCGCGCCCACCCAGGAGCGCGCGAAGGCATCGGTGATGGGAGCCGTCACCAGCAGGAAGGGGGTCCGGCTCGCATCGAGCTTCCGCAGCGAACGGAGCAAGGCCAGGTTCTGCGCCATGCGCGGCTTG
>CAZJTB010000092.1:0-6304 GCA_964548485.1 uncultured Chryseobacterium sp.
GCGGATGCCTTTCTCCAGCTGCTTGGCCTTCATGGGGTCCAGGTTCACCAGCTCGCGGAACAGCTCGGGGCTGAAGGCGGGGATGCCGCGGAAGTTGAAGCGGGCGCCCTCGGTGAGCGTGTCGCCGATCTTGAAGTTGCCGGTATCGAAGAGGCCGATGACATCGCCGGGCCAGGCCTCGTCCACGATGGTCTTCTGCGCGGCCAGGAAGGTGGTGGGGTTGGCGAAGCGCACCTGCTTCTCCAGGCGCACGTGGGTGTAGTAGGTGTTGCGCTCGAAGTGGCCGCTGCACACGCGCAGGAAGGCGATGCGGTCGCGGTGGTTGGGGTCGATGTTCGCGTGGATCTTGAACACGAAGCCGCTGAAGCGCGCCTCGTCGGGCCGCACCTCGCCCTGGTCGGTGGGGCGCGGGCCGGGCGGCGGGGCGATGTCCACGAAGGCATCGAGCAGCTCCTTCACGCCGAAGTTGTTGAAGGCGCTGCCGAAGAAGACGGGCGCGATGCGCGCGTCGCGGTAGGCCTGGGTGCTGAGCGGCTCGTACACGCCCTCGATGAGCTCGATGTGGGCGCGCAGCTCTGCGGCGGGGTCAACCCCCAGCAGCTCGTCCAGCTGCGGGTCGGCCAGGTCGCTGATGCGGGTGCTGGCCGTCTCCAATTTGGTCTTGCCGGGGTCGAAGAGGCGCAGGCCCTTGCTGTACAGATCGTACACGCCCTGGAAGGTGGCGCCGATGCCCACGGGCCAGCTCATGGGCCGCACCTTGATGCTGAGCTTGGCCTCCAGCTCGTCGAGCAGGTCGAAGGGGTCCTGCCCTTCCAGGTCGAGCTTGTTGATGAAGACGATGACCGGCGTGTTGCGCATGCGGCACACCTCCATGAGCCGCTCGGTCTGGGCCTCCACGCCCTTCACGCAGTCGATCACCAGGATCACGCTGTCAACGGCCGTGAGGGTGCGGTAGGTGTCCTCGGCGAAGTCGCGGTGGCCCGGGGTGTCGAGCAGGTTGATGAGGCGGTCGCCGTACTCGAAGGTCATCACCGAGGTGGTGACGCTGATGCCGCGCTGGCGCTCGATCTCGAGGAAGTCGCTGGTGGCTCCCCGACGGATCTTGTTGCTCTTCACCGCGCCGGCCGTCTGGATGGCGCCGCCGTAGAGCAGGAACTTCTCGGTGAGCGTGGTCTTGCCCGCGTCGGGGTGGCTGATGATGGCGAAGGTGCGGCGGCGCTCGATCTCCTGCTGAAGGCCCATGCGGGTTCCGGTGAAAGGGCGGCAAAAGTAGGCCCTTGGTCGAAGGCCATTCTGAACAGAAGTGCGATCCCCCTAGTTTAGCTCCCAAAGCCTGAAGGAATGTACTGGAACCGAACCCCGTTGCTCGCTGCCGCCGCGCTGGCCCTTACCGCCAGCGCCCAGCAGACCCCCCTCACCGTTCAAGTGGAAGTGCTGCCACCCACCGGCCTCACCCGCGTGGTGGACATCGCCCATTGCGGCGACGACCGCCTCTTCTTCGTGCAGAAGGCCGGCCAGATCCGCATCCTGAATCCGGACAATACCGTGCTGCCCACGCCCTTCCTGAACATCACCCCTCAGGTGAACAGCAGCGGCAATGAGCAGGGCCTCCTCGGGCTCGCCTTCGACCCCAACTACGCGCAGAACGGCTATTTCTATGTGTACTACATCAATGGATCGGGCAGCGGCACAAGCCGCGTTTCGCGCTTCTCCGTGAGCGCCAATCCCAATGTGGCCGACCCAGCCAGCGAGCAGATCCTGTGGACCACCGCGCAGCCTTACTCGAACCACAATGGCGGCGACCTCGAGTTCGGCCCCGATGGCATGCTGTACATCGCCCTCGGCGATGGCGGCAGCGGCGGCGATCCGCAGAACTACGCGCAGAACATGAATTCGCCCTTGGGCAAGATGCTGCGCATTGATGTCAGCGGTCCCGGGGGGTACACCGTGCCGCCCAGCAATCCCTTCGTGGGGCAGGCCGGCATATTGCCCGAGATCTGGGCCAGCGGCCTGCGCAACCCCTGGCGCGTGGGCTTCGACCGCCAGACCGGCGATTTCTGGATTGGCGATGTGGGCCAGAATGCCGTGGAGGAGGTGGACTTCTGGCCAGCCGGTGACAACAGCGGCCCCAACTTCGGATGGCGCTGCTACGAAGGGAACAACACCTACAACACCGCCGGCTGCCAGCCCCAATCGGCCTATGTGGCTCCCGTGGCTGCTCACCTGCAGAGCGCGCAAGGGTGGTGCTCGGTGATCGGCGGGCGGGTGTACCGCGGTCCTACCTATTGGAGGCTCACCGGCCGTTACCTCTACACGGATTACTGCGGCGGCCAGATCTACTCCCTCGTGCCCAATGGCAGTGGCGGCTTCACGCGCACCCAGGTTCTGTCCACGGGGCTTTACGGATTCTCCGCCATTGGTGAGAACAGCGCGGGCGAGCTCTTCATCGCCAACGAGAATCAGGGCCGCTTGTACCGGGTGAAGGAGGTGTGCACCGCGCAGCCGCCAACGCTAACGGCTTCGGAGACCGAGATCACGAGCAGCCCGGCACTATCCTACCAGTGGTATGCGAACGGAGCGGCGCTAAGTGGCGAGACCAATCAGACCATCACACCGGTGATCTCCGGTTTCTACCATGCCATTGCCACGGTGAACACCGGCTGCCAGCTATCGTCTGATACGGTCTGGTTCTCGCCCCTCGGCCTGCAGGAATCGCCTGCCCGCGGTCAGGGCCTTGTGGCCAAGCCGAACCCGGCGCATGAGGAGCTCCTGGTCGAAGGCCGGTTGGTCCCGGGCGGCCGCGTGGAACTCATCGATCCCGCCGGCCGTGTGGCCCTTTCGCAGCGCGTTACGGGCACGGAGCCTGTGCGCTTGGGCACTGCCCGCCTTGCCGATGGCGCGTACATCCTTCGATCGCTGGGCACCGACGGAAGCCTACTGGGCCAGCTGCCCGTGCTGGTGGCGCATTGACGAAGCATTCCATCATGAATCGAACGAAGCCCCGGCCGCTGGCCGGGGCTTCGGCTTGGAGGGGGCGCTTCCGCCTGTCTTTTATCTTGCACGGGCCTAACAACGATACACGCATGCGCGCACGTTTACTCCTTCCCGCTTTCGCTCTCGCTGCAAGCAGCAGCGCCCAAACGGTGCTCTTCCAGGAGACCTTCGATGGCACCCCCGCATTCGCCATCAACACCTCGGACCAAGGCGGCGCCACCGCATCGGCCGATAACACATGGCTGATCAACAGCGCATACAGCGGCGGCTCGGGGTCGGTCACCTGCCTGGGCTTCCCCCTCGGCTTCACGGTGCCGCCCACGCCCGCGCAGCCCGGCGGCATCACCAACGCGAACGGCAATTACCTGCACATCACCAGCGTGGCGGCTCAGAACAGCGGCATCCTGAACTGCTGCTTCCTCGCCGCCGATGGCCTTTGCGCGAATGCAGCGAGCCATTTCGCGCGCATGACCACCGATGTGGCCACCGGCCCGGCCGATGTCACCCTGTCGTTCTGGTGGCTCTGCGCCGGCGGCACCAACAACTACGGCGAGGTGTACTACAGCACCAACGGCGGCTCCTCGTGGAACCTGATCAGCACGCCCATCAGCCAGTACCGAAACCAGAGCAGCTGGGTGCAGCAGAGCATCACATTGCCGGCCTTCTCCAACCAGGCCGCGCTCCGCTTCGGCTTCCGCTTCGTGAATGGCACCACCTTCAGCGCGGCGGATCCCGCGTTCGCCGTGGATGATGTGCGCGTCACGGCGGCGGCGGCGGTGCCCAATACCATCACCACCAGCGCGCTCATCGGCAACGCCTACTGCCAGGGCGCCCAGCTCTCGGTGCCCTACACCGCCACCGGCACCTATGCGGCGGGCAACGTGTTCAGCGCCGAACTGAGCAATGCGGCCGGCGGCTTCGGCGCGCCCGTGGTCATCGGTTCGGTGAACGCGACCGCATCGGGCGTCATCGCCTGCACCATCCCGCCGGGCACGCCTCCGGGCTCCGGCTACCGCATCCGCGTGGTCAGCAGCGCGCCGGCCACCACAGGCACCGACAACGGCTCCAACCTCACCATCAGCGAAGCGCCCTTCGCAGGTCCCGATGGCAATGTCACCTTGTGCAAGAACTCGGGCATCTACAACCTGCTCAACTACATGACGGGCGCATCCACCTGCGGCGCGTGGACGGCCCCGGGCGGCGCGCCGTTCTCCGGATTGCTCAATACCGCCAGCGACCAGGGCGGGGTGTACACCTACGCCACCAATTGCCCCGGCGGCTGCCCGCAGGACCAGGCCACGCTCACGGTTACCCTGTTGAACCCAGCGAATGCAGGCAACGATGTGAGCACTGCGCTCTGCGCCTCCGGTGGCGCGCCCTCACTGGTGAGCTTCGTGAATGGCGGCGATCTAACCGGCATTTTCTTCTACAACGGGCAGCCCACGAGCGGCAGCCTGCTCACCGCTCCGGGCCAGTACGACCTGGTGTACGTGGTGTACGGCACGCCTCCGTGCACCAACGATACCGCCGACTTCAGCTTCACGGTGAATGCGCCGCCCAACGCGGGCACCAGCACCAGCGTAACGGTGTGCAGTTACCATGCGCCTTCGCCCTTGATCGACTTCCTGGGCGGCACGCCGCAAGGCGGGGGCGTATGGACCGGTCCCGGCGGACAGGCGGTGGCCGGCGTGTTCAATCCGGCCGTGGGTCCTGCAGGGCTCTATACCTATACGGTTGCCGGCGCCGCCCCGTGCGCCGATGCGCAGGCCTTCGTGGCCATCGTGATCGACCCGTGCCTGGGCCTGGAAGAATCCGATTCCGTGTCGGCACCGCGTTGGATGGGCCAGGAAGGCAGCCATCACTTGGTACTACTGCCGCACAGCGCGCGCCTCATCGAGGCCTGGGACGCGCAGGGCCGGCTGACGCATGCCTGGAGCGTGCGCCTCGCGCCCGGATTGCAGCGCATTGATGCGGGCCTTCTGCGCAGCGGGGCTTACGTGCTCCGCATCCACGGCGATGCAGGCATCGCAGCCCTGCGCGTGGTGCACGAGGCGCCGTGATCGCCCTGTGCAGAACTTGTGGATAAGGCGAGGCTGTTGAACGAGGCGTTTCCAAAGCCCTGCGCTTACGTTCGTATCGCTGATGTTCATTGCAACCCCAACGAAAGGCGGGGAATGTCTCAAGCGAATGTGGACGACGCGGTCGGTGCTTCGGCGCTGCCACACCTGGTAAGAGGTCATGCGAGCGCTCTGCACGAATGCATGCCAGCCATGCACCGAGCTTGATGACGGGAGGGATGATCCGCGCAAGCGGCGAGGCCCCAAGCAAAGGATAGCAGCCATGCGAGCGAGGCCACGGCCAAGTTCGCATGGGAGCGGGGGGCGCCGAAAAGCGCTCCCCGCTCCGCGTTCAGGGGCCATACATGGTGCACGCGTTTCATGGCATTAAGGGCGGCAGCATGAACGAAGGCGAGTCGTTTCGAACGCTTGATTCGAAAGTCCTGGCCGGATAAGGCAGGAAATGACGAAGCAGCCCTCTACGCCATCCCAGCAGCGCGCTTCAGCCGCAGGAATTCATCGAGGTTCTCCAATTCCAGCACGCCCACCAGGCGGCGGTCGTGCACCACGGGCAGCAGCGGCAGGCCGGCCAGGATCATCTGCTGCGTGCTCTCATGGGCATCGCCATCCAGGCCGATAACGGGCGCCTCGCGCGGCGGCAGGTCCACGAGGCGCGCGTCGGCGTGGCCAGCCTCCACGGCGCGGATCAGGTCGCTCTTGTGCAGCACGCCCACCGGCAGGCCATCCAGGCCGATGACCACCAGCGCCGTATCGCCGCCTTGCAGCAGTTCCTGGGTGGCGTGGCGCACGGTGGTGGCGGCGCCCATGCTCCAGAAGCGCGTGCGCATCACCTCCTCCACGCGCACGCCGCGCAGGTGTTCGCGCTGGGCCACGTTGCGCGCTTCGGCGCCCGCCGCCACGAACACGAAGAAGCCGATGAGCGCGAGGAAGGGGTGGCCTGCGATCAGTCCATAGCCGATGCCGATGATGGCCACCCCGCGGCCGAGGCCGGCGGCGATGCGCGTTGCCTGCTCGCGCGGCAGGCGCATGGCCAGCAACGAGCGCAGGATGCGGCCGCCATCCATGGGGAAGGCGGGGATGAGGTTGAAGAGGAAGAGCCAGATGTTGATGCCGGCCAGGAAGAGCAGCGCATTGGTCCACAGGCTGGCGCCGCCCAGGAGCAGGTCGGTGAAGAAGCCGGTGAGGCCCAGCGCGGCCATGGCCACCACGGCGATGAGGGCGATGACCAGGTT
>CAZJTB010000092.1:6314-8162 GCA_964548485.1 uncultured Chryseobacterium sp.
TTCACCGCCGGACCGGCCACGGTTATCCAGAACTCGTGGCGCGGCTCCTCGGGCATGCGCTCCAGGGAGGCCACCCCGCCGATGGGCAGCAGGGTGATGTCGCGCGTGCCCACGCCGAAGCGCCGCGCCGTGAGGGCGTGGCCGAACTCGTGCAGCACCACGCAGGCGAATACGATGGCCACCATGGCGAGCCGCAGGCCCACCTGGCCCCAGCCCTGGCCCTCGTTCAGCGCCGACCAGGCCACGAAGAGCGGCAGGGCGGCGAAGCTCCAGTGCAGGCGCACCTGGATGCCCTTGAAGGTGAAGAGGTGCAGGGACCCGCGCGAAAGGGCGCTGGCAGCCATCAGCGGTCGGTTTGCTGCAGCGTCAGCAGGGGCAGGTGCGTGTGCATGGCCAGCTTGGCCGCCGTGCTGCGGTGGAAGAGGCCCTGGAAGATGCCGCGCTTGCGGTGCATCACCACCAGCAGGTCGGCATCGGACTGGTCGGCCAGGTCGTTGAGGGCGGCCTCCACGTTCTCGCTGCTGATGTATTGCTGGGCATGGGGGATGGCGCCGAGCAGCTGGTCGTAGGTGTCGTCGCTGGCGCTGGCCTCGGCGTTGCTGCGCTCGTTCACCACGCGGGCGATGCGCACCTCGCTCTGGCTCCAGCGGGCGATGTCGAGCAGCAGCGCGATGGAGGCCTTGGTCACGGGGCCGCCATCATCGGCCAGCACGATGCGCTTCGGGGTCCTGTATTCAGCGCTGCGTGGCACGGCCAGCACCGGGAAGGTGCCATGCTTGATCACGGCGGCGGTGTTGCTGCCGAAGAGCACCTCCTGCAGGCCGCTGGCGCCCTGGGTGCCCATGACCACGCAAGTCGGGGGCTCCGGGTCCGACTTGTAGCGGTCGATCACGTTGGGCAGGTCGCCGTGCTCGCACACCGCCTCCAGCTCCAGCGCATGCTCCGGGAATTCCTTGCGCACCGCATGGGCGAAGGCCTCCACGCCGGCCTGCGCCTCGCGGGCCAGCATCTCGTCCATGTTCCACATGGTGCTGGCACCGCCGCGCGGCATCATGTAGGTGTTGAGGAGCACGAATCGGTTGCCCTCGGAGCCGAACAGCCGGATGCCGTAGCGGGCGGCGTTGAGCGCGCCGCGGCTGAAATCGGTGGGGAGGAGGATGCGTGCCATGGCCGGTTGGGCTCAGTGCCCGTGACCTTCGCTGCTGTGGGCCTTGGAGGAGGAATCGACCAGCGCGTATCCGATGAAGAGCAGCGCGAGCATGGCCACGAAGCTGATGAGTCCCAAGGTGTTGTTGGCCCGGCCGCTCTCCAGCACCACCTCATCCGTGTCCAGGATGGAGTAGCGGAAGGGGATGAGGAAGGCGAGCAGCCAGAGCACGAGGCCGAGGATCTTCTTCATGATGCGCGGTTTGGTGCGGCGAATGTAACGCGCGGCCTCGCACCCCTGCCGCCGGTGCATGGAGCGGATGGCGTCGGTTGGGTCAGAGGCGCTGCGCCAGCCAGCGCTGGAACTCGTTCTTCAGCTCGCGGTACAGGCGCTCGAAGGTCTCGTAGCGGTCGCGCAGCTCGGTGTGGTCCGTGAAGTAGCGGTGGTCGATGGCCACCGGGTGGTCCTTCGCTTCCTTCTCCAGCAGGTTCTCGTGCTGCTTGATGTCGTGGCGCAGCTCGTCAATCACTTCTTTCTCGCGGATGAATTGGTTCTGGAAGTGCTCCAGCTCGGCCATCACCTCCTGCTTGGTGTTCCGCCGCACGATGTCCTCCAAGCGGTGCTCGAAGATGCCGATCTCGTCCTTGTAGAACTTGAGGGCGTTGATCCACTCCATGTGGTCGAAGTGGAGGTCGCCGATG
>CAZJTB010000093.1:0-8147 GCA_964548485.1 uncultured Chryseobacterium sp.
CGCCGAGGTCCTGCAGCGCTTCACGGCCGATCCGGCCAACCTGGCCGCCGTGGAGCAGGCCGCCGCCTTCATGAGCTATTGCCTGAAGCAGGGCGCCAAGGTGATCAGCTGCGGCAATGGCGGCAGCATGTGCGATGCCATGCACTTCGCCGAGGAGCTCACCGGCCGCTACCGTGACGACCGCCCGCCGATCGCGGCCCTCAGCATCAGTGATCCCAGCCACCTCACCTGCGTGGGCAACGACCACGGCTTCGAGCAGGTCTTCGCGCGCTTCGTGCAAGCGCATGGCCGGGAAGGGGACGTGCTCCTTGCCGTCAGCACCAGCGGCAACAGCCCCAACGTGCTGCGTGCTGCGGAAGCGGCCCGTGAGAAAGGCATGCACGTGATCGGCCTCACCGGAAAGGATGGCGGTAAGCTGGCCGACCTCTGCACCGTGGAGGTGCGTGTGCCCCACAGCGGCTATGCCGACCGGATTCAGGAAGTCCATATCAAAGTCATCCACGCCTTCATCGATCACATCGAGCGCGACCTGGCCGAGCCCGCGCGCAAGGACCGCTATTGAGATGCTCGTCAAGGTTTACGGAGCCGCCGTTTTCGGCATCAACGCCACCATCGTCACCGCCGAGGTGAATGTGGAGACTGGTGCCTTCTTCCAGCTCGTGGGCCTGCCCGATAGCGCCGTGAAGGAGAGCCAGCAGCGCATGGATGCCGCGCTGCGCAACAACGGGCTGTATGCACCGAGAGGGAAGGGCGTCACCATCAACCTCGCGCCTGCCGACATCCGCAAGGAGGGCACCGCCTACGACCTGCCACTGGCCACCGGGCTGCTCTGCGCCACGGAACAAGCGCCCGCGGAATTGCTGGAGACGCACCTGGTGATGGGCGAGCTCAGCCTCGATGGCGGCGTGCGTCCGATCAAAGGCGCGTTGCCCATCGCGCTGGAAGCGAAGAAGAACGGATTCAAGGGCCTGATCCTGCCAGCCGCGAATGCGAGGGAAGCAGCCATCGTTACCGGGCTCGAGGTCTATGGCGTGGAGCACCTGCGCGAAGTGGTGGACCTGTTGCATGGCCGCAGCGCGATCCAGCCCACCATCGTCAACATCGAAGAGGAGTTCGCCAACAGCAGCCGCACCTATCCGGTGGATATCGCCGATGTGAAAGGGCAGGAGAACATCAAGCGCGCCTTCGAGATCGCCGCGGCGGGCGGGCACAACATCATCCTCATCGGTCCGCCGGGCGCCGGCAAGACCATGCTCGCCAAGCGCCTGCCCACCATCCTGCCGCCGCTCACCATCGACGAGGCGCTGGAGACCACCAAGATCCACAGCGTGGCCGGCAAGCTGCGCAAGGAGGACAGCCTGCTCAGCGTGCGTCCGTACCGCAGCCCGCACCACACCATCAGCGATGTGGCGCTCGTGGGCGGCGGCTCTTTCCCGCAGCCCGGCGAGATCAGCCTGGCCCACAACGGCGTGCTCTTCCTCGATGAGCTGCCCGAGTTCAAGCGGCAGGTGCTCGAGGTGCTGCGCCAGCCCTTGGAGGACCGCGTGGTCACCATCAGCCGCGCCAAGTTCACGGTGGAGTATCCGGCCAGTTTCATGCTCGTGGCCGCGATGAACCCGTGCCCCTGCGGCTATTACAACCACCCGGAGAAGGAGTGCGTGTGCGCGCCGGGCGTGGTGCAGAAGTACCTGAACAAGGTGAGCGGCCCACTGCTCGACCGCATCGACATCCACATCGAGGTGACGCCCGTGCCCTTCGCGGAGCTCAGCGCCGAACGGCCCAGCGAGAAGAGCGCCGACATGCGCGAACGCGTGATCATCGCACGGCAGGTGCAGCAGCAACGCTATACCGGCAAGAAGATCCACTGCAACGCGCAAATGGGCAGCAAGGAGCTCCGCGAGATCTGCCGCATCGATGCCGCAGGCAAAGCACTTCTGGAGAAAGCCATGGAACGCCTCGGCCTCAGCGCCCGTGCCTACGACCGCATCCTGAAGGTGGCGCGCACCATCGCCGACATGGCGGGCAGCCCGGATATCCGCACGGAGCACCTGGCCGAGGCCATCCAGTACCGCAGCCTGGACCGGGAAGGGTGGGCGGGGTGACCATCATCCAGGTGGATGCAACCCCTGGGTGCTGGAGCCAACGCGCAACAGCCTCAACCACTGAGCGCTTGTAACCTAGCCAAGGACATTCCGTTGGAAGGGGCTGACTGACGCCCCGACCATCGTGAAGCCAATCTCCATCGCATTCTTCGCCGCGCTCTTGGCCCCATTGGCCTCGCTGAGCTCATACGCCCAGGGCGGTGAGGACCAGCGACAGTACCTCAGCGAGGTGATGGCCCCGGCTGCCAGGAAGAAGGCCGCGTACTACCGCGAGCTTTCCGGCCGGGAAGGCGAGCTGTACAATGGCAAGACGTTCACAATGGAAGGCAAGCTGAAGGCGGAAGGCACCTATCTGGACGCGGCCCTGTCGCTGCCGCACGGCTATTTCACCTTCTACCACCCCAACGGGCGCGTGGAGAGCAAGGGCGAGTACATCAACGGCAACAAGGCTGGTGTGTGGCAACGCTTCGATCCCTGGGGCCAGGAGCTGGCCGAGAAGATCTACAACCCCGAGCCGCTAGCCAATATCGTGTACACCCGCGCGCAGACCATGCCGCAATTCAACGGCGGCGATGAGAAGGCCTTCGTGCGGCACATCAAGAGCAGGATAGAAGCCGATGCCAACCGCAAGGTGAAAGGCACCTACACCACCACCTTCATCGTGGAGAAGGACGGAACGTTGAGCGAGGTGAAAGTGATCGAGGGCCAGGACGAGAAGATCGGCGAGCAAGTGGCCGGTGCGGTGAAGAGCACCGAGCCCTGGAAGCCCGGCGCCGATAAAGGCCAACCCGTGCGTGTGCTGATGCGCGTGCCGGTCCAGTTCTAGAACCAAGTTCCATACACCATAGTCAGGCGCCTGCCCCGTAAGGCCGGCGCTCTGCGTTTTAATGGCCTGGAAGACAGGCGGTTGCTACCCCCCCCCAATTTGCCGAACATGCGCTCGAAGAAGTCGAGCATACGGTTGAATAAACGCAGCCGCTCGTTCTCATGGGGGTCAGCATGCGTTGCGTCGTTCTCTGATTTCAGGTGAACCACGCGCGGACCTGCTGAAGGAGCTTCCTCAGCACGTGCTTCCGGTTCGCGCACCCAATCGATCGCTTGCACGCCGAAGACCTTGCTCACGCGCTCGATCACGTGCATGGCCGGGCGCTCCTTGTGCTCCCAGCGCGAATAGGTGCTCACATCGATGCTCAGCCGGTCGGCCATTTCCTTCTGGCCCAGCCCCAATTCAATCCGGAGCTTTTTCAGTTGTTCGCCGAAGTGCATGTTGGGATGAAATAGGATGATCGTGCTCGCTAAGATACACGGCATTGGGTTAATGCTACTGAACCCCGTTCCAAGCATCGCACGGTTCTATACAGCCCAGCGCAGACGCGCCGGTTGCAGCTGAATTGCGCCCGATGCACGCGTATTGCGCCGATCGCAAGGGATCTGCATCGGGTGCAAGAGGATCGCAGATCGTTTGCACCGATTGCAATGGACTTGCGGGCCCTGCTCCGAAAGGTTTGATGGCGGCAACTCCGCCGCACCAACACCCTTTGGACCATGAGAAATAATACGTCATCCCGCTGGACAGCGGGACGAACCGCCGCATTCGCGGCAAGCCTGGCCGCGTGGTGCGGTTGGGGCGCGATGGAGGTGAGGGCGCAGGACCCGCTCTGGGTGATCGGCAACCAGCAAGTGCATTTTCCGCAAACCAGCGGCGAGGCCATCCGCACCAGTCCACTGCCCACCTCGTTCAATCCGGACATCCCGGATGCCTACGAGTACCAAGGGCAGGTGGCGCAGCGCACGCAGAACATCCAGTACGATGATGAGGGCAAGGTGCTGTTCTTCGAGATCGATGGGAGAATATACAATAGAGATGGATTGCTATTGGCTGATAATGCGGATGACCTGTGGGATGTGGATTGCGAAACATGCTTCATCGGCGGCGAGGAGGTCCATATCTTCCCTGTGCCGGGTTCATGCACCCGTTTCTTCGTGGTCGCCTTGCTGTTTGAGAATTTCCAGCGGTCGTCGAGCGCCCAAGAGCGCGGATTCCTGGAGTGGGGTGTGCTCGATATGGAGCTCGAGAGCAGTTTGCCAGCCTATTCCGATGCCTGTGTTCGCGTGAATGGGAGGTTCCTCACAACGGTCGAGGTCTCGCTCGCCGGCTACAACTTCCTCAATGGCGGCGGCCTGGGCTTGGTTACGCCGATGCAGAGCAATCCGATGGGCAACTCCTACCTCGAGCAGTGCTCCATTTACTCCGATGGCGGCGGGGCCCAGGCCATCCACGGAGCATCGATCCAGGTTGACGCTGCGGGGACCAAGCTCCTCGTGGTTCGCTGCAATCAGGCCATTCTCATGCTTCAGGTCGATGCGAGCGGCATCACTCGACTGCCCGGGGAATGGCCCACGGGAAGTATGGATAACAACGAGTCGCAGCGCGGCGAACTGGCTTTGCACCTGGATGGGAACCAGCTGCGTGTCGCGCACTCGAGCTACTTGCGGTATTTCTTCGGGCCCTTGCCTTGCGTGCAGAACGGTCAACCGGCCCCGGTCCACAACCTGCAGGTGGGCTTCGCGCAGTTCAATCTGGTTCCGGGGCCCCTGATCAGCGTGAGCATGCCCAGCGCCACACCCGCCCCGAACCCGCGGAACTACTCGCTCGATCTCTATTGCCCGGGCTCACCGTACCCGTTGGATGGTTTCGGCAACGACATCAACCGACCCGCCGTTGCCGGCTTGGAATTCTCTCCAAATGGCAGATATGTGTATTTCGTGAAGTCCACTGACTTGGCGTTCCCCAATTCCGGCGGCCCACAGACGACCTTCGGCTGCATTGATCTGGACTGGCTTGAAGGCCAAGCCGGCAATCCACAGACCTACTTGCCGATCGATGATCCTATCGGAACACGGCGGCTTTGCGAGACGCAGCTAGGCATCAACACCGCGCCTAACGGTGTTGGCAAGGCCCTCTACATGCTCGGAGCCGATGCCGTTGGGCAATATTGGCTGGGGGCTTTCTTGGACCCCGATAATCCCGCGTTGGCCACCAGCGCTGAGAATTGGGAGACCCACGTGGTGGAGATGGGGAACATCGCCATTCGCAGTGAATTCAACTCACCAGCCACCGAGCACAGGCTACTCAACCGTAGAACCTTGGGCGCCACGCACCACGCCTTCCTCCAGCAAGAACTCTGCTGCGAAGCCCTCACCCGCGCCAAGGACCGCTCCACCACCATCGAGCCAGACGATTGCGACCTCACCTGGGAACCCGGTAACAACGCCTTCTGGAACACCACCGAGCCCATCCATGTGGCCACCGAGCTGCGCATCGCGCCCGGCGCGCATGTGGTGGCGCAGAACATGACCTTCAAGTTCGCGGAGGATGCCAGGCTGGTCGTCGAACGCGGCGCCTCATTCAAATGCACCAATTGCCTCTTCACCAACGCCTGCCCCGATAAGCGCTGGAAGGGCATCCTGGTGGCGAGCAATGCCGGGCAGCACCAGTGGGGCCCGCTGCACCCCACCCACCAAGGCGAGCTCGTGCTGCGTGCCAGCATCGTGGAGCATGCCGTGGCCGGCATCCGCACCGGCGGCGGCGTAATTGACGTGGGCGCCGCAACGCTCCTGGTGGACGATGATGAGAATGATCAAACGCCGCCCATCGCGGTGTGGACGCGCAGCGAGATCCGCAACTGCCATCGGGGCGTGATGTTCCGCAACTACAGCAACTTCAGCCCCAGCACCGGCGCGGGCATGCACAACCGCAGCCGCTTCGAGGATGTCCTCTTCAGGGTTGACGCCGACTACATGCCCGATTACGGCTTCCAGGAGCACGCCTGGCTCTGGCGGGTGAGCGGCATCCCCTTCATCGCCTGCGATTTCGAGAATGCCCTGCCCGATGGCTTCTTCGACATTGTGGGCAGCCAAGGCCTCGGCCATGGCATCCGCAGCCTCGATGCCAACTTCCGCGTGACCGGCAAATGCTCCCAGCTATGGCCTAACGGCGGCCCGCCCTGCCCGGAGAACCTCTTCCGCCGCAGCACCTTCACCGGCCTCGACCACGGCATTCACGCCCTGCAAGGCAGCAAGCTCCGCAACTTCACCGTTGACCGCGCTCAATTCACCGATAACATCTGCGGGGTGTATGCCGATGGGGTGGTGGGCTACGTGGTGAAGAACAGTAATTTCAGCGTCGGAAATCGCAATGTCGCCATGACAAATCTCGATGAACAGCATTGGTTCAGCCACCACCGTGGCATCTACAGCAAGCGCTGCTACGGCTTCACGGTGGATGACAACACGCTGTACAAGACGCCGGGCAGCCCAACCGACCGCAGGACCGAAGGCGTGGTGATCGGCTATAGCCAGGACCATAACGATTACGTGTTCCGCAACCATGGGCGCGACCTGAACTGGGGCTTCGTGGGTGAGGGCGTGAGCGCCAGCACCGAGCCTAGCTACACCCCCATCGTGGGCCTGCAGATGATCTGCAACACCAACCAGAACAACGCCGTGAACCTGAGCAGCCGGAAGGCGAATGGGGCCACCACCGACGAGCAAGCGACACATTCCATCCGCGCGCAGCAGGGCGATAGCTGGCGCCAGGCCGATAACGAGTTCGACGGCTGGGTGGGCTGGCTGGACAAGAAGGACTTCGAGGTCACCACCACCTACGCGATCATCAAGTATTGGCACCAAGGGCAGGGTGCGCCATACAAGCCGCTGAGCTATGACGATTATCTGGCGCCGCACGAAGTGACCCAGCCGTTGGCCGGCAACTGCGATTTCAAGGTGCCGGGTACGGTGCCACCGGATGGCGATGGCCTCCAGCCGGAGGATGTGCTCGAGTTCCTCCAAGGCAGGAAGCTCGCCTATGGGAACGTGCGCTACCTCTACGAGCAGCTCATCGATGGTGGCAGCACCGATGAGGTGGTGGAGGAGATCACATCGGCCTGGCCGCAGGACGCCTGGGACCTGCGCAGCTACCTGCTGGGCAAGAGCCCATTCCTGAGCACGCAGGTGCTGAAGGACATGATGGACAAGGATGGCTTCCCTATGGCCATGAAGGCCGAAGTGTGCATTGCCAACCCTGAGGCCACGCAAGTGGAGGGCTTCGTGAAGTGGCTGGAGCACGAGGCCAGCACGCCCATGCCGGAGAGCTTGATCGCCGCCATCGTGGCCAGCTGGGATGTGAAGACCTACCGTACCAACCTGGAGGCCCAATTGGCCGGCCACCACGCGGCCATGAGCCAGGCCGCCAACCTGCTGCTGGAGCACTACACGCAGGATGAGGAGGCCTACCCGCTGCTGGCCCTGCGCAGTGTTTGGCAGGAGGTGCGCACGCCAGCCGCGCGCTACGCCGAGGCGCTGAGCTACCTGGACCAAGAGCAGTACACCGCCGCGCAAGCGGTGGTGGAAGGCATCCAGCAAGAGCATGCCAAGTTGCGCCCCAAGGACATCACCGAGAAGGACCGTATGCTTGCGCTCATCGCCTTCTTGCAAGCTGTTGCCAGCAATGGCCGTAGCGAGGATGAGTTCACACCAGCCGAGCAGGACCAATTGGAAACCCTGATCGCTGGCGAGCAGGACCGCCCCGCCACGTGGGCGCAGAACCTGTTGTGTTTCCACTATGGCAAGTGCGCGTCCCCTTGGACCGGCGATGATGGTGAGCCGAAGAGCCTGCCCAGGAGGAAGCCAGAGCAAGCAGTGTCCGAAGCAATGCTCACGCTGCAACCCAACCCCACGAGCAATTGGGCCGTGGCCAAGGTGCATTTGGGTTCAGATGATGCAAAGGCCACGCTTCGTGTGATGGATGTCACCGGAAAGCAGGTGGCAACTTACCGGTTAACCGGGAAGGAGCAGCAAGTCGTTCTAGACACGCGAACCTTGAACCCAGGCGCCTACGTGGTGGAGCTGAGCGATACCGTGCGCCGCCTTGCCAGTGAGAACCTAATTGTTCAGCCGTGAGAGCAACCACGGGAACATTGCGCGCAACAACCGCAGCAGCCCTGTTGATCAGGGCTGCTGCGGGCGCCGCGCAAGCGCCATTTG
>CAZJTB010000094.1:0-8087 GCA_964548485.1 uncultured Chryseobacterium sp.
CGCCACCGGTGGTGGTGTAGAGGATCACCAGCGTGCCGATGAAGACGCAGGTCCAGCTGAGCGGCCAGTGCAGCACCTTGCTGAGGATGATGCTGGGCGCATAAATGGTGATGCCGGCCGCCAGCCCGCGCTGGATGAGGAAGAGCCCTGCGGCCAGCAGCCGGGCCCGGTTGTCGAAGCGCTTGCCGATGAACTCGTAGGCGGTGAACACCTTCCATTTGAAATAGAGCGGGATGAAGACGCGGTTGATCACCAGCATGGCCAGCGGAAGGCCGAAGTAGAACTGCGCGAAACCGATGCCTTCCAGATAGCCCTGCCCCGGCGTGCTCAGGAAGGTGATGGCGCTGGCCTGGGTGGCCATCACGCTGAGGCCTACGGCCCACCAGCGCTCGTTGGCCCCGCCCCGCAGGTAGCTCTCGCTGCCCGATTCGCGCCGGGTGCGCCACACCCCGTAGCCCACGATGAAGCCGAGGGTGCCCAGGAGTACGGTCCAATCCAGGGGGTGCACGCGCCGAAGGTCGGCAAGGGCGCCGAAGCGCGCTACCGCTCGATCACGCGGAACTCCACGCGCCGGTTCACGGCCCGGTTGGCCTCGCTGGTATTGGGCACCAGCGGCTTGCTCTCGCCGTAGCCCTTCCAGGTGAGGCGCTCCTTCTCCACTTTCTTCTTCAGCAGGTAGTCGGCCACGGCTTTCGCGCGCGCATCGCTCAGGCGCAGGTTGTAGTCGTCGCTTCCCTGGTCGTCTGTGTGCCCTTCGATCTCCACGCGCATGAAGGGGAAGTCGGTCATGAGGTCGGCCAGCTTGTCCAGCTCCTTCTCATAGCCCGGCAGCAGGTCGGCCTTGTCGAAGGCGAACTGCACATTGTCCAGGCGGACGCGCGTGCCCACGGCAGGCTCCACTTGATGGATATCGACGGTGGCGCTGCTCGCATGGTCGGGCACCACTGGCCGGGGCGGCGGAGGCGCGCTGGTCCTGGGCTTGGGGCTAAGGGGCGTGCCGGGCGGCGCCACGCGCACGCTCACATCGTCGATGAAGTAGTAGCCGCCGCGCTCACCATCGGGCTGCTGCTCATGCGCGGTGGACTCATCGCCATAGAAGTTGCCGATGATGAGGAAGCGCTCCGTTCCATCGGCGTCGAACACGCCGCGCACCTTGTGCCATCCACCCTTCACCACCTTCTCCTCGTTCACGCGCGGGGTGATGTACAGCGGAAGGCGGTCGCGCGTGGCCACCGGCGCCTCCACGAAGGCCATGCCGATGTTGTTGCTGGCCTCGTTGCTACGGGCGGCGCGCAGGGTCCAGCATTCGGCGATGTAGCGGGTGCCGGCCTTCAGCGGCTCCTTCAGCTCGGCCTGCACGTACTCGTGCCAGTATGTGGGCGTGTTGCCTTTGCCATAGATCTTGATCCCCACCATGCCGGTGCCGGTGCGCGTGGACTGCCGGCCGTTGCTGTGCTTGCGGGGATGCGCCCAGCACTCGGGGTCGAGCGTGGTGCTGAAGTGGTCAGGCGTGGTCTGCGTGGGCGAATTCCAGCCGATGACCGCCGCATTGAACTTGGCCGGGTCGGTGGTCCAGGCGCAATGGGTGCGCTCCACCTCCTCGAAGCCCGGGTTGGGCACCAGGTTGGGCATGGTGTCATTGGCCAGCACGCGGTCGAATAGGCTCTGCGCGCCGCTTGTGGTGGCGGCCAGCAGCGCCAGCATGAACAGGAGAAGGCGTGGATGCATGCGGCGAAGCTATCCGGGCCCGATGGCGGCCTTGGGCTGCTGCGGCGACCTGCTTTGAACGGATGGATGTGGAACGCTCGCCGGCAGAATGCATCTTGCCCGCCGGGCAACGACGGCTTTCCAGTCAACGTCAACTGCCCTCGTGCCCATGCGCAGGTTCACCGATATCATCTGGCAGGCGCTCCGTGGAGCCGAGCACCTGGATTTCACCGCCATGGGCGTGAAGCGGGCCATCGTGCTGCTGAGCATCCCCATGGTGCTGGAGATGGCGGGCGAGGCGCTCTTCGCCGTGGTCGATGTCTTCTTCGTGAGCCGCCTGGGCGTGGGCGCGGTGGCCACGGTGGGCCTCACCGAGAGCGTGATGACGCTGATCTATTCGCTGGCCTGGGGCATGGGCATGGGCATCACGGCGGTGGTGGCCCGTCGCATCGGCGAGAAGGATGAGGCCGGAGCGTCGCGTGCCGCCATGCAGGGCGTGCTGCTCGCCTTCGCACTGGGCCTGCTCCTCGCGGTGCCGGGCATGCTCTACGCGCCTGCCATCCTGCGGATCATGGGTGCCGAGGCAGCCGTGATTGAGGAGGGCAGCGCCTACACGGCCATCATGTTCGGCAGCAACGTGGTGATCCTGTTGCTCTTCGGCATCAACGCCATCTTCCGGGGCGCGGGCAATGCATTGGTGGCCATGACCTCCTTGTGGGTGGCCAACATCATCAACTGCATCCTGGACCCGCTGCTCATCTTCGGCATCGGCCCCTTCCCCGAGCTGGGCGTCACCGGCGCGGCGGTGGCCACGGCCATCGGCAGGGGCTGCGGCGTGGGGCTGCAGTTCTGGTACCTCTTCAGTCCCGATGGCAAGGTGAGCCTGCGCGGCGCGCCATGGCGGGTTGATGCCGGCGTGATGGCGGGCATCGTGAAGGTGGCTGCGGGCGGTGTGGCGCAATTCTGGATCGCGAGCGCGAGCTGGGTGTTCCTGGTGCGCATCGTGTCGGCTTTCGGGAGCGAAGCGGTGGCCGGATACACCGTTGCGGTGCGCGTCATCATCTTCTCGCTGCTGCCTTCGTGGGGCATCGCCAACGCGGCCAGCACGCTGGTGGGGCAGAACCTGGGCGCGGGTCAGCCCGGCCGTGCCGCGCGCTCGGCCTGGCTCTGCGGCCATTACAACATGCTCTTCATGGTGGGGGTAGCGGTGCTCTTCTGGGCCTTCACTCCGGGCATCATCGGTTTCTTCACCGATGAGCCCACGGTGCTGTCATACGGCATCGATGCGCTGCGCATCGTATGCCTGGGCTACTTCTTCTACGGCTATGGGATGGTGCTGGCGCAGGCCTTCAATGGCGCGGGCGATACGCTCACGCCCACATGGATGAACGTGATCTGCTTCTGGATGATCGAGATTCCGCTGGCCTGGTTCCTCGCGCGGCAGCTGGGCTGGGGCCCCGATGGCGTATTCGCCTCCATCGCCATCAGCGAGAGCCTGTTGGCGCTGCTCAGCGGCTATCTCTTCAAGCTCGGGCGCTGGAAGCTCGTGAAGGTCTGAACGGTATCGGGAGCTAGTGGTGGGCGCTTTTCGAGGCGAAGCGCCGCACCATCAATTCACCGTTGGCCTAACCCTCAACGAATCGGGGCAGCCTCCAACCCTCAACCTGTTCTCCATCAACCCTCAACAAGCAATTCAAATCAACCTCCAACCTGTCATCCCGGCCTTGAGCCGGGACAACACCCCACCTCTACTTCGCCTCGTACCCCTTCGGCTTGCCTGCCTTGTACCATTTCAGGAGCGTGTCGATCATGTGCTCCATCTTGCGCGAATCGGCCCAGGTGGCGCGGAACACCAGGTTGCCGTCCTTATCCACCAGGTAGGCGCCGTTGGGCACGCGGCCGTAAGCGGTGAAGACCTGCTCGTCCAGGCCATCGATGAGCACGGGGATGGTGCCGAGCTGCGCGAATTCCTTGGCGTACGCGGCCTTCTCGTACTCGCTCTTGGGCATGGGGTAGAGCTTGAATTTCCGGTGGTCGCCGGGATGCAGTTCGCGCCCATAGATGCAGAAGACCTGCACGTCGGCTTCCTTCTCGTACTTCTTGGCCAGCTTGCTCCAGCGCTCCAGCTGCACGCGCGCCGGCGGATTGCTGATGCTGCCGAACATGAATGCGCGGATCTTCCCCTGATTCTCCTTCAGGCTGTAGGTGCCCGCCTGCTGGGCCAGGGGCAGGGTGAAGTCGTGCGTGCGCGGCACCATGCCATGCCCTTCGCTGTACGCGCGCAGCTCGCGGATGGTCTGCCGCATGAGCTTGTCGAAGTTCATGCGCCAGATGCTCACCTGCTTGCGCATGGCCTTGATCTCGGCGGTGCTGTATGCGTTCAGGTAGTAGTCCAGGTCGTCGTGGAAGATGAGGGCGCTGTCGGTCGCGTACCAGCGCGGGTCCCAGTTGTTCAGCTGGGCCGTGCCACGCTGCGCGAGCAGGAGCAGGATTGCCGCCAGGAGCGATCGCATCGCGGCGAAGGTAGCGGGGCGCGTCAGCCCAGGAACACCAGTTCCACCCATTCGTCGGGCCCCAGCCGCAGCTCGCGCAGGCGCAGCTCCACGCTCCACGATACCACCGGGGCACCCTCGCGCAGCTCCACTGGCGTGTAGGGCCACTTGGTGATCTTGCTGAAGAGCGGCTCTGGCCACGAGCGGTTGTACAGCAGGGCGAAGCGCATGGCCTGGTGGTCGGTGGCCAGCAGGCGGTCAGCGGGCCCATGGGCGATGGTGGTGACCACCACGGCCGCGCGGTAGAGCCGCTGCTGCCAGCCCGGATGCGGCGTGCGGAACAGCGCCATGCGGAATTCGAGCCGTGGCATCGCGCTGCCGCTGAATACCGCTGTGGGCTGCTCGGCGGTGAGGCGCACGTGCTGCAAGGCCATGGCGCGAAGTAAGGTCGTGGGTTGTTTGTTGTCCCGGCTCAAGGCCGGGATGACAGGTTGCAGGTTGGTGACGGTTGGGAGTTGGAGGTTGGCGGATTCAACCTTCAGCCTTCAACCTGCCCCTAGAACATCACCCGCACCTGCGCCTTCAGGTCGCTGCGCATGTTCCCGTTGATCTCCTGCAAGCCGCTGCTGATGCTCGTCTGGTCGCGGAAGATCCACGCGCCGTAGCGGATCCATACATCCACGCGCCGCAGCGGGGTGAAGCGCGCCATGCCGTACCAGCGCACGCCGCGGCCGTAGTAAGCCGGTATGGTGAACAGGCCCACCAGGTCGTTCTCATAGGCGTAGATGCGCGCATCGTAGCTGCCCGTCTCGAAGAGCGCGAAGCGCGCGGTGAGCTCCACCGGGCTGCGCAGCGGGCGGTGCACCACATCCTGATAGAGCAGGAAGCCATGCTTGAGCGGGAGCTGGCCGCGCTGGAAGTCAATGGTCTCGATGCGGGTGCGCAGGCTCACCGATTCGCTCACCTTGTAGGCGGCGTTCACGCGGTAATTGGTCTGCTCCACGCGCACCAGCGGATCAATGCCGCGCACGTCCGCGCCGGTGTCGCGCGCGCGGTCCTGCTTGCGCACGCGGGCGTAGACCTCCACCTTCTTGCTGGGCCGCCAGTTGGCCTGCACCAGCCAGTCGTGGCCGCTGCTGGGCCCGTCGGTGAGGTAGCGGAGCCAGGGGAAGCGGAACTGGTCGAAGTAGGCGTTCACTTGCCATTTGCGGTTCGGGCGCAGCTCGATGCCGGTGTACAGGCCGCGCTCGTTCCACGGGTTGGTGCCCTCGGCGAAGGCCACGCTCTGCAGCCCATGGTAGGCCCGGCCGTAGTCGCGGAAGAGCATGCTCAGGCTCACCTTGCGGTCCAGGGCGATGAGCACGCCGGTGTTCATGGCGATGCTCTCCTTGCCCGCGCTCGAGCCCGGGTTCTGGCTCCGCGCCGCCTCGCCGAACCAGGTGAGGTTGCGCCAGAGCACGTTCCAATCCACGCTCATGGTGGTGTTCTCGCGCCCCTGGAAGTCGAACTGGTTGTAGGGCTGCGCGTTCCTCGCGAGCACCGCGTCGTACTCGATGCGCGCGCCCGTGGCGCCTATGCTCCAGCTCCGCGCGCGGTAGCGCAGGTGGCCGCCCACGATCTGCTCGCCGATGGCGTCCTTCTTCCGCATCTCGTTCACCGTGCGGTGGAAGCCATCCTCGATGAAGCTGCTGAAGATGACCTCCGGGATGTTCGTGTCCAGGGTGTCCTCGCCGGTGGGCTGCGCGGTCACGTTGGCATCGATGCGCTTGCGCGAGCCGAAGGCTGTGAGCTCCCAGCGCTTGCCCAGCCCGAAGGTGGCCGCCACCCCGCGCAGGAAGAGGTTCTCGTTCACGCTGGTGTAGGGCAGCAGGCCCACGGCATTGCGCTTCACGTTCATGGTGAAGCTGCTCTTGGCGGCGAATCCCAGCCCGCTCCAGAAGGCGAGGCCCTGCCCGAATTGCGCGGAGTAGTCGCCGATGGCCAGCGCCCGCACGGGCCCCACATTGCGCAGGAAGAGGTGCGCGCTCACGAAATCGAAGCCCGGCTGCGAGCCCTGGAAGAACTCCTCGCCCTCGTCCTTCTCCGTAGTGAAGCCCACGCTGATGTTTTGCCGGTAGCGGAAGCGGTAGCGCGAGTAGATGCGGTAGGGGCTTCCGAGATAGGCCTTGCTGTTCGCGCGCAGCGAGTCGCGCACGCCCGGCGCGTCGAAATCGGGCAGCGGGCTGCCATTCGGATAGGCGTATTCCTTCCCGAAGAAGTTGCGGCGGTCCAAGAAGCCCCGGCGCTCCTCGATGTTCATGGTGCTGCGCAGCATCAGCTCATGGCTGCCCTGCTTCAGGATCTCCTTGAGCGAGGCGCGCGTGGCGAGCGCGTTCTCGCGCACGGTGATGAAGGGCCGCACCAGGTTGATGGTGGCGGGGTCCCAGCTGTTGATGGCCTGCAGCTCGTAGAGGCTGAGCAGCTTGCCGTTGCGGCGGATGTGCTGCAGCAAGGTGCTCACCTGCACATCGCTCAGCAGCAGCAGCGAGTTGAGCTCCTCGGCCGTGGCGTTGTTCAGGTCGATGGGGTCGTTGTATCGGTCGGTGAGCAGCTCGAAGAGGTTGGTGAGGTCCACCTCGGCATCGCCGCCCAATTGCTCGGCGGCGGCCTCGATGCGCTGCTCGATCACGTCGCGCGGCACCTTGTCCACCTGCGCCCACGCGGCGCTGGCGAGCACGACCGCCGCTGCTGCGATGACGCGCCTCACTTGAAGCGGTAGTTCAGGTTGATCATGGGCGTGGGCCCTAGCTGCGCGCGCACGGCCAGGGCCAGGTCGATCTCGAGCCGCTCGGTGCGGAAGCCCGCGCCGAAGTGCCCGCTCACCGGACTGGTGCTGATGCCTGTGCGCAGGTACAGCGCTTTGCTGGGCGCGTACTCCACGCCGAAGCGGAAGCGCTCGCGGCGGTCGATGTCCTTCTCGGCATCGCCGGTGAGGGTGAGCTTGGGGCTCACCAGCCAGCCGAGGCCCGCGCGCAGCACCGTGGGCACGCGCTCGTCCAGCGCCACCTGGCTCTCGGTGCGCGCATTCAGCTTGGCTTGCGTGGGGTTGTACAGGTGAGTGGCGATCCAGAGCTCATCGGTGAGCTTGGCTTGCATGCCCAGCTCTGCCGCCCAGGTACTGGTGCTGCCGTAGTTCTCGCCGATGCGGACGCCGAGGTAGTTCATCTGCACCGCCGCGCGGAGGCCTTCGCCGAAACGCATCGCATAGCCCAGGCTCGCGCGCGTCTCGTTGTACAGCGCATAGCCGAAGCGGTCCATGCCGATCCCGAAAGCGCCCTTGCCCGCGGGCAGCACCACCGCCAGGCCTTGGTGCGCGAGCTCCTCGCTGAGGAAGTGGCGCTGGTAGAAGAGGCCCGCCATGGGCTTGTCGAGGCCGGCGATGCCAGCGGGATTCGCGCGCACGCTCCACAGGTCGATCAGCGTAAGGCCGCTGCCGCCCATGCCGGCGTAGCGCGCGCCGATAGGGTGGAGGTCGCCGCCGGCGAGCAACGGGGTAACAAGCGCGAGGCAGAGTGCGAGAAGGGTGATGCGCATCGGGTCGAATGTAGGGGTCTCATTCCCGTGCATGTTTCGCCGCGCCTCCTATTTGCGTGAACCCGATGCGTGCACGACCTTCTTTCGCATGCCTGTGGTCGGTTCACGATCTTGCCGTTGCGATGGAGTCTAGAGTTTTCCACGATCACTTGCATTTGCCCGTCGAGCATATACATTCGTTCCACCAGTTAGCTATCGCTCGAGTATTTTGAACTTGAATGAAGCCCTTTGCATCTTCTTCTCCATGCCCAGCCATGCCTCATATCTGAGCAGCGCCAGTTCCGTCTCCGCCTCGCCTTGCGCCTTGCGCCTTGC
>CAZJTB010000095.1:0-5339 GCA_964548485.1 uncultured Chryseobacterium sp.
GCCTGGGCGGCGACATCGTGCCGCACCGGATCAAGTACCGGAAGCTGGTGCGGGGATAGGCCGGCGCCGTGCATCGCAAAGAAGAAGCCCGGCTTTGCGCCGGGCTTCCGCGTTCGTGCTCCTGGCCCTTACCTCACGCAATGCGCTTTCAGCTTGTTCAGGTACATGTCCTCCACGGTCTTCTGGCCCATGGCCACCACCTTGTCGTGGAATTCCCAGGCCTTGGGGCAGTTCAGCGTGAGCGTGTAGCACTCGAAGAGGCGGTAGGTCACCTCGGGGTCGTTGCCCATGCGGCGGTAGGCGCGCTTGTACAGGTCGAGGGCCTTCAGCGTGAATTCCTCGGCCTTCTTGTCGCGGCCCTCCTGCTGCATGTGGTAGCGCTGCTCCATGTACACATCGGCCTCCTCCTTCAGCAGCGGCGCGTAGGTGCTGTCCATGGCGATCCCGGCCCGGTAGTTCTCGTGCGCCTCCAGCGGGCGCTTCATGCTGCGGAAGTAGGCGCCGAAGGCCCGGTGCACCTCGGGGTTGATCGGCATGGCCAGCCACGCTTCATTGAAGCGCCGCATCGATCCCACATGGTCGTTCTTCTTCAACCGCTCGAAGCCCAGCTTGCACAGGCTGTCGCTCACCGCGCGCTGGCGGTTGCGGTTGTTCATGATCACGGTGAAGATGCCCTCGTCCACCGTGTTGTTCACCACCTCTGGCCCGTAATCGCCGAAGCGCGGCTTCAGGTAGGGGTCCTTATCGGCGCGCGCGTACCACTCGTCGAAGGAGAGCAGTTGGGCTGAGGCGGTGAGGGCGGCGATGGAGAGCGTGAGGGCGGCGAGTGTTCTCATGGCGGTGTTCCGGGCGGCGAAGTTGGCAATGTTCGGGCCACGGCCTACGGCAGCTGCTGTGCACGGGTGGCGGTGGGCACACTGCCGCCGATGTTCACCAGGATGGGGTCGCGGTCGTTGCCATCGCCCACGTACTTCGCCTTCCCATCCATGTTCACGTCAGTGGCCAGATAGCCCGTGGCGGTTGCGGTGGGCACATTGCCACCGATCGCCACCAGGATGGGGTCGCGGTCGTTGCCCTCGCCCACGTAGCGCAGGGCGCCATCCCACGCCGTGTTGCCGGCCCAGAGCGCCTTGGCCGTGCCGATGGTTTTCAGCGCCTCGGTGCCGTATGCCGGCGTGCTGCCATCGCTGAGGCGATAGCTGCGCTGAGCCACGCTCACCTCCAGCGGCGCAGCGCTCATCGCGCCCAGGTGGTTGCGGTGGCGGATGGCCACATGGTAGGGTCCGGGCTTCAGGCTGAATTGCACGGGCGAGACGCCATCGGTGCCCACGATATCGCCATCGCGCTGGATCAAGGCGCTGCGCGTGCCGCGGATGATGGCCGGATTGGCCGCATCGCGCAGCTCCACCACCACCCAATCCACGATGGCATCCGGCCCGCTCACGGAAAGCACCGCGCTGGTGGTGCTCTCGCTGCCCCCGCCCACATGCGCATAGCCCAGCGCGGTATAAGGCTCCGCGAGCGGCAGCAGCCCCTTCACGCGCAGCGAATCGTGCATGAGCCCGCTGCCTTCTGCATACGGGCCTTCGAGCAAGGCCTTCAAGCGCAGCGATAGACGCGGCTTGAGGATGAACAGGCCCTCGTACAAGCTGCTCACGAGCACCGTGCCGCTGGCGAAGTAAGGGTAGCTGCCCCAGGCGCCGTTGTAGGTCTTGCCATCGTTCGCCGGGTAGGTATCGAACCAAGCGGCCATCGAGAGCGTGCCGCTGCCCACATTGGCGGCATCGAGCACGTGCAGGCCACTGGTGTAGTTGGCCTCCCACACCAGGTTGCGGTGCACGTACAGGTTGTGATCGTAGCTGGGGTTGGGTCCGCTGAAGTAGCCCAGGTACACCGGCGCATCCAGGTCCTGCACGTTGAAGATGTGGGTGCGCGTATTGTAATTGAACGCGCCTTCATCGCCCTCGTCGTTCATGAGCAGGTAGCGATGGTCCTCCGTGAGCCAGCCCTGGTGGCAGAGGCTGGGGCTGGTGTAGGCCGGCGTGGTGCCGATGAGGTTGATGTCCGTCTTGTCCGTGACATCGACGATGGTGACGCGGTCGTTGGCGTTGATGTGGAAGTTGAAGCTGATTCGCTTGCCCACGTGCTCCGCATCGGGCCCGTTGTAGTGGAACACCGCATTCTCATGGATGTAGCCCTCGAAGGGGAAGGTGCCCGCGAGGGTGGGCGCGAGCGGGTTGCTCACGTTCACCACCACCAGGCCCCCATTGGCGATGTTGGTGCCCACGGCATACACGAAGGGCTCGGTCTTGTCGGCATGGATGGTGTGGCTGTTGCCGAAGCCGGCGAAGCGCGCATCGGCGGTGAAGGTCTGCGGCGGGCTGGCCACGTTGCGCAGGCGCGTGAGGTCGAACACCTGCAGGCCGTGGCCGGCCGCCTCGCTGCCCACGAAGCACCAGTTGCCGTGCGTGTCCACATCGCGCCAGAGCGAGGCCACGTTGTTGTGCGAGGGGAGGAAGCCGATGAGCACCGGCGATGCCGGGCTGCTCACATCCACAAAGCTGGTGCCTGTGCGGCAGCCCACGATCGCGTATTCCTTGCCGGTGAGCGGGTCCGTCCACCCCCACAGGTCGGCCACGTTGGTGTTGGAGCCCAATTGCGCCATGGTCCTGTGGGCCATCAGGTCGATGTTGCTGCACGGATAGGGTCCGGCGAAGCCGTTCACGCAGGGTGTCTGCGCCATGGCGGGCAAGGTGCAGATGGCGATGGGGAGGAGCAGGGCGCGCATGCGGGGGGTATGGGCAGGCAAATTAGTCCGGGCATCCTTGGCACGGTCGCCCTTCGGCGCGTGCCCATCAGCCGTTGCTCAAGCCCGTATATCCGCTGCCGAACTTGGTGGGGCATCGCGCATGAAGGCGCCGTAGCCTTGTGCCGAGCGAAGGTCCCGCGCAAGCGGGATTAAGTTCTGGTCGGCGGGCCGCCCACTCCAAGAGAGGGCGGTCCCGCTGTTTCATGGGGTGCTGTGCTGATGCGAACACCAGTGCAACGAGGCCTGCGGACTCGGTTGGGAACATTGCGGAGGCAGGAAGACGCCATCTGCTGTTATCGCTCACCGGCGGCTCCTTGGTGACTTGGATTTGAAGCAGCTTCATCAAACTGGCACCGCCTGCCGAACCGCAGCTTGGCGCTGTAAATACATGGACGCGATGCGCCCCACGTTTCCATTGCCGCAGGTCCGAAGCGCACTAGGATTGTGTTGCACGAGCAACGCAACCGATCATGCTAGCACGCAAAACGCTCTTCCTCACCAGCCTTCTCTTCGCTCACCTGTGCATCGCCGCGAATGCCCCGCACGGCTTCATCGAGAACAAGGGCCAGTTGCGCGATCAGCACGGCCGCAATGCTGATGAAGTGCGCTTTCTCTGGCCCACGGGCAAGGGCGTGAACGTGCAGGTGCTGGCCAACGGCATCAGCTACGACACCTATGCGCCCTCGGCCTCGAAGCCCGGCGCTGCGGACTTCCGGCGCATGGATCTGCGCTTCATCGGCGCTTCGCCCTCGGCCACGGTGCTCGGCATTGATCCGCGCAGCGACCGCATGCACTTCATCGGACGTAATGGTGAGGCGGTGCGCGACGTGCGGCATTTCGACGCCCTGCGCATCGTGGGCCTTTATCCCGGCATCGACCTGGACCTGCGCATCACGGCGGATGGTGGCTTCAAGTACGACATCGTGCTTCGCAATGGAGCCGACCTGGGCAAGGTGCGCATGCGCTACGCCGGCTTCGATGCGGCGGAGGCGATGGGCGATCACGTCCTGTTCACCGTGGGCGGCAAGCAGCTCGTGGAGTCGATCCCGGCCAGCTGGGCAGGCGTGGAGCGCAAGCCGGTGCAAGTGGGCTACACCGTGGCAGGGGAGCGGGACGGCGAGCTGATCCTGGGCTTGCGCCGCAGCGATCCCATCGACTCGCCACGCCTCGTCAGCCTCACGGTTGATCCTTCGGTGGCGTTCGATTGGGGCACCTACATCGGCGGCGAGGGAGATGATGCGGTGCTGGCCATCGATGTGGATAAAGTGGCCATGTCGTACATCACCGGCCGCACCACGGGCCTGCTTGCCTCGCTCACCACCGGCCCGTACCAAGCGGAGCTCGGAGGCGGCACCGATGCCTTCCTGGCCAAGATCGCCCCGCACGGGTCGCGGCTCTTCACCACCTACTTCGGCGGAGGTGGTGATGACGAAGGCCTGGGCATCGATGTGGATGACCACTATCGCGTGCGCATCGTGGGCCGCACCACGTCAACAGACAGCATCGCCACGGATAGCGCAGCGCAGGTGGCCCACGCAGGTGATGGCGATGCCTTCCTCGCGCGCTTCGACAGCACCGGCAACATGATCTGGAGCACCTACATCGGCGGCGCGGGAGCTGATCGAGCCCTGGCCGTGCGCGCCATGGCCGAAGGGCACGCCATTGTCTGCGGTGCCACCTTCTCGCCAGACCTCTTCGATTCGCTCGGCATCGCACCCGTGCAGGCCTATGCCGATAGCGGCGATGCTTTCGCGGTCTGGTTCGATGACCTGGGGCAGCCGATGGCGGGCAGCTATCTGGGCGGCGGATCCGAGGATGCGCTCACCGCCGTGGCGCTGATGCCCAACAGCACGGCTTACCTCGCTGGGCGCACGCGCAGCACCATCGGCATCGATACTGGAAACGTGTTCCAAGGCCCGCTCGATGGCTGGCTCTGCGCCGTTGACACCGCGCTCAACGTGCTCTGGTCGCGCTATGTGGGACTCCCTGGCGACGACGCCCTCAGCGGCATCACGCGGCGCGGCAGTGAGCTCCTGGCGTGCGGCTACGCGCCATCGGCCGCGCCGCTCGATTCCACTGGAGCTGCCACCGATACCACCACCGATGCGCTGATCCTGCGCATCAGCACAAGCGGCGCCATCGACACGCTCTTCTACTACGTTGCCGGCGGCAACGAGCGCGCCACCGCCATCCAGGGGAACTCCTTCGGCAGGTTTGTCGTCGCTGGGTTCACCGATGCACTCGCGCTAGTGGTGGTCGATTCGGTGACGGTGGACACGATCGATGACGGCCTGGAGTATTTCCTCTTGGGATATCATTCATCCAATGCGCTCGCATATGCCCGGATACGGGGCGGCGGGGCAGATGATATCGCGCATGGAATCGCGTTGCATGGATCATCAATCGCGATGGTGGGGGGCACCACCTTCTCCGATGAGGGCATTGCCCAAGAGGGCTTCCAGATGAGCGCACCGGGCGCTGAGGATGGCTTCGTGGCGCGCTTCCTGAACGACTGGAGCACCCCGTGCGT
>CAZJTB010000095.1:5349-8073 GCA_964548485.1 uncultured Chryseobacterium sp.
CAACGGATCGACTGGTGGAGCCTGCCAGCCCGGTGGCTGCAACGCATGGAACAGCAACTGGTGCGGCGGCACACCGCCCCCGTTCCCGCAGACATATTACTGCCGAGGCGATACGCTTACCTTCTGCACCAGCGGCGGTTACCTACCCTTGGGCTATTACTGGTTCTGGTACGCCGATGAATGCGGCGATCCGCAGCACTTCATCGCTATGAGCGAATGCGTGACCATCGTGGTGCAAGAGACCTTCACCCTGTGGGTGCGCAACGAAGGGCCCTTGGAGACCGGCCATTGCACGGGCCTCACGATCCTGGTTGACGATTACCCAGATCCCTTGGCGGTGGCGCCCAGCTACGTCTGTCAGGGCGATTCGGTCACCTTGAGCGGCAGCGGCGGGGTGGCTCAGTCTTGGAACGGCCCCGGAGGCTTCGCGGCATTCACGGCGCAGGCCATTGCCAGTTCCATCGGGCTGGCTGGTCCATCGCCGTACGTACTCACGACCTATAGCCTGCATGGTTGCACGGCGAACGATACCGCCATGGTGGATGTGATCACCGTGCCCGAGCTCCCCATGCAGGCCACCGATGCCACCTGCCACGGCGGAAGCGATGGCGCAATTATGGTTGACAGCCTGGCTGCTATGCCTTATGCCATTATCTGGTCGCCCGGCGGAGGAACTGGTCCTTCGCTCACTGGGCTCGCGGCAGGGGAGTACCTGGCCTCCATCACCGATTCGCTCGGCTGCATGCGCACTGATACGATTATGGTCCTGGAGCCGGACCATCCGCTCGACACGGTGCTGGTGAGCACGGCCACCTGCGGCCTCGCGAACGGGGCGGTGAGCGTGGTGCTGCATCCCGGCGCCAGCGAGTTCACGTTCACCTGGACACCCGAAGCCGGCACAGGAGCCGCGATCGGCGGGCTGGCCGCTGGCGCCTACAGCGTGGTCCTCGCCAATGCGCTCGGATGCACGTACACAGCGAGCGCCTTCGTGGGCGATACGGGAACCATCGCGGTGAGCGCATCGCCCACGGTGATCGAGATCCTCTTCGGCGACAGCACCGAGCTGATGGCCTCCTTCGTACCGTACGACCCGCAGGCCTCCATCACCTGGTCGCCGGCCGATGGGCTTGCATGCGCCAGTTGCCTGCTGACCGTGGCCGCGCCACAGGCCGATGCCGTGTACACGGTGACCATCACCAACAGCCTCGGCTGCAGCGCCAGCGACAGCGCGCAGGTGATCGTGCTGCCGCGGCCGGAGCCGGCCTTCTTCCTGCCCACGCACTTCTCGCCGAATGCCGATGGCCGCAACGATGAGTTCGCACCGCTCGGCGGCATCTATGCGCGCATGCGGCTGGTGATCACCGACGATGCGGGCCATGCGGTCTTCATCGGCGATGGCGAGCGACCTGCGTGGGACGGCACGGCGAAGGGCGCGCCCGCGCGGGCCGGCGTGTACACGGTGCACGTTGAATGCGAACGGCGCGATGGGACGATGGATGTGCATCGCGCGCAACTCACCCTGATGCGATGAGAACCGCGGCCATGAGCATCGCGCTGCTGATCGCCACGATCGGCGACGCGCAGGATCCCCGGCTCGCGCAGCCAATGGAGCTGCACAGCCTGCTCTCGCCCGGCGCCGTGGGCATGGGCGAAGCGATGCGCGGTGCGTTGGCGCATCGCGCGCGCCGTGGCGCAGGAGGAGTGCCCTTCGCGGCATCGGCGCTCACCGTTGATGCGCCCATGCGCGCCAAGCAGCACGCGCGCGACGATGCGAGGCAGGGCTTCGGCTTCGGTGCCTCGGTCGCCGATGAGCGGGCCGGCGCGCCGCGCATGCGCAGCACCAGCGTGACGGCCGCCTTGGGCTATCGCGTGCGCATGGGCGCGCACAGCAGTTTGGGCGGCGGCGCGCAGCTGGGCCTCATGCAGCACTGGGCCGATCTGGCCGATGGGCAATGGGCCAGCCAGTACAACGGCCTCGCCTACGACCCGTCGCTGCCCAGCGGTGAGCGCTTCGGCGAGCGGCCCGCCACCGTGGGCGATGCGGCCATCGGCGTCGCATACCGTTTCCGGCGTGAGGGAAGCGGGCGCGAGGGTCGTGGCGCCATCGACCTGCGCGCAGGCATCGCGGGCCATCACCTGAACAAGCCGAGGCTCTCCCTCGATCGCGAGCGTGGTGCCCGACTGGCGCGGCGCTGGTCGGCGTTCGCCACGGGGATGCTCTCCGATAAGCACGGGCGGAGCAGCGTAGAGCCGATGCTGCTGGTGAGCGTGCAGGGCCGCGCCTTCCTCGCGCAAGGCGGCAGCGCCTACCTGCGCACGCTCAGCGAGAAGAAGTCCTTCACCGGCCCCGACCGGATCTGGGCCATCGGCGCTGGGCTGTTCGCGCGCAGCGATGGCTCCGGCATCGTGCAGGCCCTGGCGCGTTTCGGTGAATACGGACTGGGCCTGGCCTACGAACTGCCGCTCACGGCCGCACGGCGCAACGCTTTGGGCAGCGGCGTGGCCGAGCTGGTCTTGCATGCCGACATGGGGCGGAAGCGGCGGTGAAGCGGCCTGCTGAGGGGCCGGTTCGGTTGTTGCGCGTGCTGATCTAATCTCGCGCACCATGCGGACGCTCATCCTGATCGCCTTGGTCCTCCTCGCAGGAGCGGCAAAGGCCCAGCGCATCGAGAACGCCTCCCGCAGCACCACCGGCTACATCAATGCCGATGGCCGCATCGAGAA
>CAZJTB010000096.1:0-8058 GCA_964548485.1 uncultured Chryseobacterium sp.
CCGAGCAGTAGGTTCATCGGTTCACTGCACTTCGCGTTTACCGAGAACCCATGCGCGAATGTGCCTGTTGATCATTTCGGTAAATTCAAGAACTACTACCCACGTGCTTCCATCAAGAACACGCTCAACCCCTCGCATAATCTGGGTGTTGACCTTTGGGGCATAAACGGCCGCCGCATATCCTGCTACACAGATCTTGTGTTGCCTGGCGGCCACCAGCAGCCCACCTACTATTTCCCGGCCAACCATTACCAGAGTGAGAACCGAATACAATTGCGTGCGCAGCAGCAGATAACAGTGGTAGCGCCCATCACGATCCTGAACGGGGCGCACTACGAGTTCCTTGCAGGGAACTCCATCGACATCAATGGCGTCAATGCGAATGTGGATGTTCATCCCGGTGCCACTTTCCTAGCTGCAATCGAGGGCTGCACGAAATCCGCTCCGGCCACCCAAGCCGAGGCGCCCGTATTCGCCTTCCAGCGCCTGCCCGAGCGATTGGAATGGAAGCCTGGGCCCGCACAAGCCCAAGCGGACGAAATCAAGGGCGTCCTGCTGCTTCAGCCCAACCCCGCAACCGGGACCACGCGGTTGCTCACCGATATGCAAGGCCCCTTGCGCATCACCGTCATCCATGCCGCCGGGCAGGCCGCCATGCAGGCAACGGTGCATGATGGCGTATTCAACGTCAGCACGCTCCCTGCTGGCATGTACCTTATCCGCGCCGAAGGCCCTGTTGGCGAAACGCGCACTGCTCGATTCGTGAAGGAATGAACAACCGACTCCACCACATGCTGCCACGCCTCTCGGGGGCCATCGTTGCCCTGCTCATCGGCTCAGTGCTTTTCGCCCAGCCCGTGATCACCGCCAGCGACGCGCCCGCGCCCGGCCATGCTTGGACCGTGTTCGAGCTGGCGAACCTTCCACCTTTAGCATCGGGGGCCAATGCCACTTGGAACCTCTCTGGCGCCATAATCACCGGAACACGCCAACTGCAGCTTGCGCAACCTGCCACCGCGCCCGGAGCCAGCAATTTCCCCAGCGCCACTGTTGTGGCCAATGCCAACGGCGGTGCGCCCTACAACTTCTTGCAAGCCACCGGCACCGAGCTCCGCACCTTGGGCGTGATGACCACCAGCGCCAATGTGTACACCGACCCGCTCATCACCATGGTCTTTCCCTGCTCGTTGGGCACTAGCTGGTCAGACACCTATGCCAGCGCCAACGACCAAGGCACGCGCTCATACACCGCCGATGGCTACGGCACGCTTATCGGACCCGGCGGCACGCTGAGCAATGTGCTGCGCGTGCATTCCGAGTACACCACATTGGATACGGTGGTATCCGGCGTTACCTACCTGGGCACCATGGTCGAGGATGCGTTCTGGCGCCCAGGTACGCGCTGGCCGGTGGCCACATCGTTCTGGCTGCGGGTCTTCGCCGATGGCGTGATTGTTCAGGAGCAACGCGTGGGTTCGATGCTGGACATCGTGAGTTCCGTGGGTGAGTCCAGCCGGGATGAGCTTCAAGTGCAAGCATGGCCGAATCCAGCGGTGGACCAGATCCATATCGCCTCGGCCCAAAGCGGCATGCACGAACTCTCCTGGCTTGACCTCACCGGGCGCGTGCTCGCCACCGAGAACCGCATGCTGCTTGCCGAACAGCCCTCGTTGGTACATCTCCCGGAAGGGGCATCGAATGGGCTGGTGCTGAGAATTACTGATGCGTCGGGCCGATACACGGCGTTGCCAATCCTGGTGATCCGATAGGGCCTGCCACCCTGTCAGTCCCGCCGCTTTCCGGGTATCTTTGCGGGCCCTGCCGCCCGGCAGGCAAGTCTTTCCCGCAACACCGTGCCCAAGAAGGTCTATATCGAGAGCTACGGCTGCCAGATGAACGTGAGCGACAGCGAGGTCGTGGCGAGCATCCTGGCCCAGGACGGCTACACCCCGGTGAAGACAGCCGAAGAGGCCGACCTGGTGCTGCTGAACACGTGCAGCATCCGCGAGAAGGCCGAGTACACCGTGCTGCAGCGCATCAACGAGATGAACAACCTGAAGGTCCGCAACAAGGGCCTGAAGGTTGGCGTGCTGGGCTGCATGGCTGAGCGGATGAGAGAAGACCTGCTGGAGAAGAAGAAAGTGGTGGACCTGGTAGTGGGCCCCGATGCCTACCGCACGCTGCCGGATCTGCTGGAGAAAGTGGGCACGGGACAGAAAGCCGTGAACGTGCTGCTGAGCCGCGAGGAGACCTACGCTGAGATCGAGCCGGTGCGGCTGGACACGAACGGCGTCACGGCCTTCGTGACCATCATGCGGGGCTGCGACAACATGTGCGCCTTCTGCGTGGTGCCCTTCACACGGGGGCGTGAGCGCAGCCGAGACCCGCAGACCATCGTTGACGAATGCCGCAAGCTGGTGGAGCAGGGCTACCGCGAGGTGACGCTGCTGGGGCAGAATGTGGATAGCTACAAATTCACCTCACCCCAACCCCTCTCCCGAGGAGAGGGGCTATCTGAAGCTTCTTCCCCAACCCCTTCTCTCGAGGAGAAGGGTCTTTCCAATCCTGGATTTTCGGCGGGGATGAGTTCCTCCCCTCTCCTCGGGAGAGGGACCGGGGGTGAGGGAGTTGATTTCGCCGACCTGCTGGAAATGGTGGCGCTCGCCTGCCCCACGCTGCGCATCCGTTACAGCACCAGCCACCCCAAGGACATGACCGACAAGGTGCTGGCGGTGATGGCGCGCTACGACAACATCTGCAAGTACATCCACCTGCCCGTGCAGAGCGGCAGCAGCGAGGTGCTGAAGCGCATGAACCGTGGCTACACGCGGGAGTGGTACCTGGAGCGCATCGCGAGCATCCGCCGCCACATGCCCGATTGCGCGCTGAGCACCGACATCATCGCGGGCTATTGCGGCGAGACCGAGGAGGACCACCAGCAGACGCAATCGCTGATGGAAGCGGTGGGCTTCGACATGGCCTTCATGTTCAAGTACAGCGAGCGCCCCAAGACCCTGGCCGCGCGCAAGTACCCCGATGACGTGCCCGATGAGGTGAAGGGCCGCCGGCTCCAGGAGATCATCGATCTGCAGAAGCGCAAGAGCGCGGAGCGCATGGCGGGCTATGTGGGCCAGGTGCACGAGGTGCTGATCGAGGGCGTGAGCAAACGCAGCGCGGAGCACCTGTATGGCCGGAACACGCAGAACGCGGTGGTGATCGTGCCGCGGCAGGTTGAGGGTTGGGGGTTGAAGGTTGAAGGTTGCCTCGAACTGCGACAAGGCGACCTCGTGAAGGCACGGATCACCGGCTCGACCGCTGGCAGCCTGCAAGGCGAAGTGCTTGAGGTCATGAACCTACAATCCGTGCTGGCATGAACGTGCAACCGATCAAGCAGCGGTTCGAGATCATCGGCGCATCGCCGCTGCTGGACCGCGCCATCGAGATCGCCGTGCAGGTGGCGCCCACCGACCTCACCGTGCTGGTGCAGGGCGAGAGCGGCAGCGGCAAGGAGGTGATGAGCAAGATCATCCACGCCAACAGCGCGCGCAAGCACGGCCCCTACCACGCGGTGAACTGCGGGGCCATCCCCGAGGGCACCATCGACAGCGAGCTCTTCGGCCACGAGAAGGGCAGCTTCACCGGGGCGCACGAGGCGCGCAAGGGCTACTTCGAGACCGCCAACGGCGGCACGCTCTTCCTCGATGAGGTGGGCGAGCTGCCGCTGAGCACGCAGGTGCGCCTGCTGCGCGTGCTGGAGACCGGCGAGTTCATCCGCGTGGGCAGCAGCAAGAGCCAGAAGACCAACGTGCGCGTGGTGGCCGCCACCAACGTGAACATGCTGCAGGCCGTGGCGCGCGGAACCTTCCGCGAGGACCTGTACTACCGCCTGAACACCGTGCCCATCCACCTGCCCGCGCTGCGCGAGCGCAAGGAGGACATCCACCTGCTGTTCCGCTGGTTCGCGCAGCAGGCCGCCACCAAGTACAAGGCGCCGCCCATCAGCCTGGCCGACGATGCGCAGCAGCTGCTGGTGGCGTACCGCTGGCCCGGCAACGTGCGCCAGCTGCGCAACATCGTGGAGCAGCTGAGCGTGATCGAGCGGGACCGCCAGATCAGCGCGGCCACCCTGCGCGGCTACCTGCCCGAGGAGAGCACCGCCCTGGTGCCCGCCGGAGACGGCGCAGCGGGCGGCGGCTTGGACAGCGTGAGCGAGCGTGAGCTCATCTTCAAGTTCCTCTTCGACATGAAGAGCGACCTGAACGCGCTGAAGGAGCAGGTGAAGGCGCTGAGCGGAGGCGTACCGCTGCATGCCATGGTGCAGCCCTTGCCGCATGAGGACATCCTGCTGCCGCACCCCGTGCAGCCCGCACCCGGCACGGTGAGCATCGTGCCGAAGGGGCAGCCCTTGGAAGAGGAAGTGGAGCATACGGAGGTGGAGGAGACGCTCAGCCTCACCGAAAAGGAGAAGGAGCTCATCATGAAGGCCCTGACCAAGCACCGCAACCGGCGCAAGACGGCAGCGCAGGAGCTCGGCATCAGCGAGCGCACCCTGTACCGGAAGATCAAGGAGTACGGGCTATGAGGCAGATGGCAGCGGGCAGTTGGCAGTTGGCAGCAGGCAGCGGGCAGTCGGCATACAACCATCGTGGCCTGCTGCGGACTGCCTGCGGCCTCCTGCTCCTCGCAGCATTCCTGCCCGCCTGCCGCGTGAACTACTCCTTCTCCGGCAGCGACGTGGGCCAGGCCAGGACCGTGACCGTGGACCTCTTCGATGCGCGCGCGCCATTGGCCACCCCCAGCGCTGCGCAGACCTTCACCGAGACCGTGCGCGACCTGCTGCTGGCGCAGACGCCCTTGAAGCTGGCCCGCGAGAACGGCGACCTGCAGTATAGCGGCAGCATCACCGGCTACGATGTGCAGCCCGTGAACATCCAGGCCAACGAGACCGCCGCGCTCAACCGGCTCACCATCACGGCCAGCGTGGCCTATGTGAACACCCTGGAGCCCAAGAAGAACACGCAGTTCACCATCACCCGCTTCGCCGATTACAGCAGCACGCAGGACCTCACCGCCGTGGAGTCGCAATTGGTGAATGAGATCGGCAGGCAGCTGGCGCAGGATATTTTTGATCGGACTGTGGGCAGCTGGTAGCGATGGCCTGAACAACGAACCCGTGGAACGCGAGCGCCTTTCCCGATTGCTGGATGATCCCAGCCGCACCACCCGCGAGGATGTGGCGGAGCTGCGCACCATGGCCGAGCAATACCCCTGGTTCGCCGGGGCGCAGCTGCTGCGGGCCGCTGGTGAGCGGGCACACGGCAACGTGCTGGCCGATGAGACCGTGCGCGCGGCCGCGGCCCATCTGCCTTCGCGCGTGGTGCTGCACGATCTGGCCGAGCGGGCCACTGCGCCCCCCGCCCTGCGCGTGGTGAAGACCATCGAAGCCCCGCCTGCTCAAGTGGAAGCCGATGCAAGCCCTACGCAAGCCATTCCACCACAGGCCCTTGCTGCGCCCGAGCCTCTGCCATCGGCGCAAGAGGTGCGCCTGCCCAAGCCGCCGGAGCCGGCCCCGGGCCCAGCCAACGACTCCAGCACGACCCAAGCACCCCTCCAGGCGGAGGTGCCGCTGCCATCGCCTCCCCTTCCTGTCCGGAGGCCGGAACCGGAAGCCCCGCCATCGCGCGGATCGCAACCGGAGCCCGTCATTCCGGAAGCCAGCGCGATGGAAGACGAACTGGACGCGCAGATCCAGCGGGCCGCGCTTTCCAGCGCCTTCGACCTCACCTACCTGGAGCAACTGGCGGCACCCGAGCCAACAGCCCCGCCAATCGAGCCAGCCCCGGTCCAACATCCGCCGGAAAGCTCCCGGACCGTGGCCTCCACGAGCCGGCTGCGCTTCACCGACTGGCTCGACACGGCAGCCCAATCAGCTGCCGCCCCTGGCCTAGGCACCCCAGTGGCGAGCGCCCCGAAGGCCAATCCGGCACCCGCCGCAACGGTGGCCGCAACCGATGCAGCGCCCCCCCCTGCCGCGCCTGCCAAGCTGCCTGCCAGCGACTTGATTGACCGCTTCATCCGGCAGCAGCCGCCGGAGATCCCGCCCAAACCGGCTTTCTTCACCCCGCAGCAGGCCGCAAAGAAGAGCCTCGACGACACCGCCGGTCTGGTCACAGAGACCCTGGCCCGCATCTACGAGCGGCAGGGCAACATCGCCAAGGCCATCGACACCTACCGCCGGCTGGCATTGAAGTACCCCGAGAAAAGCGCTTACTTCGCGGCCCTTTCCAAAGCCCTGGAAGAGCAACAGACCCCCTGATACATGTTCACCGCCGTCTCCATCATCATCCTGATCATCTGCGCCATGCTCGCCCTGGTGGTGCTGGCCCAGAATCCCAAAGGCGGCGGCCTGGCGGCGGGCTTCACCGGTGCCCAGCAGATCGGTGGCGTGCAGCGCACCGCCGACTTCCTGGAAAAGGCCACCTGGACCCTCAGCGGCGCGCTGATGGTGCTCTGCCTGGTTTCCGCAGGCCTGCAGCACAGCGGCGGCCTTTCGGGCGATGATGAGCTGGATGGATTCGAGCAATCGAGCAGCCCAGCCGCGCCGGACGAATCCGCTCAGGACGAATCCGCTCCAGCCGAAGGCGAGCCGCTGCCGGAGTAACCCCGCTGCCTTGTCAGCCTGTCAGCGCCCGACTGACATCCTGAAGCCAAGCGCTGAGATATTGACAGGATCCACCTCCGACGCCCCGCCCGGCACACCCGTTGTCAGGCGGGGCGCGGTCTTGAAAGACCGATTACCAACCCAATCAACCCAATCACCATGTCGAAAGTGAAACCGTTGGCAGACCGCGTGCTCGTGGAAGCCGCGCCCGCTGAAGAGACCACCAAGGGTGGCATCATCATCCCCGATACGGCCAAGGAGAAGCCCCAACGCGGCAAGATCGTCGCCGTGGGCGCAGGCCGCATCGCCGACGACGGCAAAGTGACCCCGCTGAGCGTGAAGGCCGGTGACGAGATCCTGTACGGCAAGTACAGCGGCACCGAGCTCAGCCTCGACGGCAAGGATTACCTGATCATGCGCGAGAGCGACATCTACGCGATCCTGAACTAAGCATGGGCGGATGATCCGCCCTTCATCATTCCCCCGAAAACCCATAACTGCAATGGCAGCCAAGAACATCCAATTCGAGATCGACGCACGCGACCGCTTGAAGCGCGGCGTTGACCACCTCGCGAACGCGGTGAAGGTGACCCTCGGTCCCAAAGGCCGCAACGTGATCATCGACAAGAAATTCGGCGCGCCCCAGGTTACCAAGGATGGCGTGACCGTGGCCAAGGAGATCGAGCTGAAGGACGCCGTGGAGAACATGGGCGCCCAGATGCTGAAGGAAGTGGCCAGCAAGACCGCTGACGCCGCTGGTGACGGTACGACAACCGCCACCGTGCTCGCCCAGGCCATCGTGACCGCCGGCTTGAAGAACGTGGCCGCTGGTGCGAACCCGATGGACCTGAAGCGCGGTATCGACAAGGCGGTGATCGCCGTGGTGGACGAGCTCAAGAAGATGAGCAAGAGCGTGGGCGACGACAACGCCAAGATCAAGCAGGTGGCGAGCATCAGCGCCAACAACGACGAGACCATCGGCACCCTGATCGCCGAGGCCATGGCCAAGGTGAAGAAGGAGGGCGTGATCACCGTGGAGGAGGCCAAGGGCACCGACACCACCGTGGAGGTGGTGGAGGGCATGCAGTTCGACCGCGGCTACCTGAGCCCCTACTTCGTGACCAACGCCGAGAAGATGGAGGCCGAGCTGGAGAACGCCTACATCCTCATCTACGACAAGAAGATCAGCAGCATGAAGGAGCTGCTGCCCGTGCTGGAGAAGGCCGCACAGACCGGCAAGCCCCTGCTGATCATCAGCGAGGATGTTGACGGCGAAGCACTCGCCACCCTGGTGGTGAACAAGATCCGCGGCGCCCTGAAAGTGGCCGCCGTGAAGGCCCCCGGCTTCGGCGACCGCCGCAAGGCCATGCTCGAGGACATCGCCATCCTGACCGGCG
>CAZJTB010000097.1:0-7978 GCA_964548485.1 uncultured Chryseobacterium sp.
GCGACACCGACACCTACATGCCGCTGCCGCTGGAGCTGAGCCACCTGCTGCTGCGCGAGCTGGCCGCCATCCGCCGCGAGAAGAACTCGAAGATGCCCTACCTGCGCCCCGACGCGAAGAGCCAGGTGACCATCGAGTACAACGACGACCACACGCCCAAGCGGATCGACGCCATCGTGGTGAGCACCCAGCACGATGACTTCGCCTCCGAGGCGGCCATGCTCAAGCGCATCAAGCAGGATGTGATCGGCATCCTCATCCCGCGCGTGATGAAGAAGCTGCCCAAGCGCGTGCAGGCGCTCTTCGGCAAGGACATCGCCTACCACATCAACCCAACCGGCAAATTCGTCATCGGCGGCCCGCACGGCGATACCGGCCTCACCGGCGCCTTCAGCGGCAAGGACCCCAGCAAGGTGGACCGCAGCGCGGCCTACGCGGCCCGCCATGTGGCCAAGCACCTGGTGGCGGCCGGCGTGTGCGACGAATGCCTCGTGCAAGTGGCCTATGCCATCGGCGTGGCCAAACCGGTCGGCTTCTACGTGAACACCTACGGCACCGCCAAGGTGAAGATGAGCGACGGCCAGATCGCCAAGGTGATCGGCGGCATGAAGGAGTTCGACATGCGGCCCTATTTCATCGAGCAGCGCTTCAACCTGCGCACGCCCATCTACAGCGAAACGGCGGCCTATGGCCACATGGGCCGCGAATGCCGCATCGTGACCAAGACCTTCGACAACGCCGGCCGGAAGACCACCGCCACCGTGAAGCTCTTCCCCTGGGAGGAACTGAACGCCGTGGAGGCGGTGCGGAAGGCCTTCAAGCTCTAAGCGGACCGCTGGCTGGGCATGGGCTTCGGCCCAGCGCGGCCCCTGCAAAGGGCTTCCCTGGCAAGGCCCCCGGCAGTCATCCCGCTTGCTCATTCCCTTGATCGCACTACATTCGCGCCCCATTCTCAGGAAAGACCATGTACGCCATCGTTGACATCGCCGGCCAGCAATACAAGGTGGAGCAGGCCCAGAAGCTGAAAGTGCACCGCCTCGAAGCCGAGGAGGGCAAGCACGTGGAGCTGGACAAAGTGCTGCTCGTGAGCGACGGCAAGACCATCAGCGTGGGCACCCCCACCGTGGATGGTGTGCGCATCGCCGCCAAGGTGCTGAGCCATGGCAAGGGCGATAAGGTCCTGGTGTTCAAGAAGAAGCGCCGCAAGGGCTACCAGAAGATGAACGGCCACCGCCAGTACCTCACCGAGCTGTGGATCGAGGCCATCCTGGGCAAGGGCGAGAAGTTCGATGCCAGCAAGAGCAGCGCACCGAAGCCCAAAGCACAAGCCGCTGCCGCCCCCAAGAAGGTGAAGAAGGCAGCCGAGCCGAAGGCCGAAGCGGCCGAAGCCAAGCCCGCCAAGAAGGCGGCCCCCAAGAAAGCCGCAGCGAAGAAGGCGGCCCCGAAGAAGAAGTAACCGCTAAGACCAATGCGCTGCCGGGCAGGCCCGGCAACACAAGACCCCAACGCCATGGCACACAAGAAAGGTGAAGGCAGTACCCAGAACGGACGCGAGTCGCACTCGAAGCGGCTCGGCATCAAGATCTTCGGCGGCAGCAAGGCCGTGGCCGGCAACATCATCGTGCGCCAGCGCGGCACCAAGCACCATCCCGGCCGCAATGTGGGCATCGGCGTGGACCACACGCTGTTCGCCCTGGCCGATGGCATCGTCACCTTCAAGCGCACCCGCGGCGACCGCAGCGTGGTGAGCGTGCTCCCCGAGCCCAAGGCCGACTAACGCATTCCCCAACCCGGTCCGAAGCCCTTCCGCCGAAACGGTGGAGGGGCTTCGACGTGAAAGGGCCCCACCGGGCCGACCGATACCTTTGACGAGCCACCCGAACGGGCCCAATTGCAAGCAGACCGATCATGCTCGAACTGAACTACCTGCGCGAGAACCGTGAAGAAGCCGAGCGCCGTTTGGCCCTGCGGAACATCGACGCCAAAGCGGCGCTGGACCGCATGAAGGAACTGGACGATGCGCGCCGCGCCACGCAGACCGAGCTCGATGGCCGGCAGTCCGAGCTCAACAGCATCAGCCGGAGCGTGGGCGAGCTGATGAAGGCCGGCAGGAAGGATGATGCCGAAGCCGCCAAGGCCCGCAGCAGCGAGCTGAAAAGCGGGATCCAGGAACTGAAGGACAAGCTCGACGCCTGCGAGCGAGCGCTGCGCGACCACCTGATCACCCTGCCCAACGCACCCAACCTGAACGTTCCTGCCGGACGGACACCTGAAGAGAACGTGGTGGTGGTGCAGGAGGGCGCCATCCCCGACCTGGGCCCCGGCGCCAAGCCGCATTGGGAGCTGGGCGAGGAGTACGGCTTCCTGCACATGGACCTGGGCGTGAAGCTCACCGGCGCGGGCTTCCCGGTGTATAGCGGCCAGGGCGCCCGATTGCAGCGCGCCCTGATCGCCTTCTTCCTGGACGAGGCCGCGAAAGCCGGCTACCGCGAGATCATCCCGCCGCACTTAGTGAACAAGACTAGTGCTTATGCCACCGGCCAGCTGCCCGACAAGGAGGGCCAGATGTACCACGCCACGGTGGACGACCTCTACCTGATCCCCACGGCCGAGGTGCCCATCACCAACCTGTACCGCGACGAGATCATCGACCCCGAGCGGCTGCCCATCAAGAACGTGGGCTACACGCCCTGCTTCCGCCGCGAGGCCGGCAGCTACGGCGCCCATGTGCGCGGCCTCAACCGCGTGCACCAGTTCGACAAGGTGGAGATCGTGCGCGTGGAGAAGCCCGAGCACAGCTACGCCGCGCTGGAGGAGATGGTGGAGCATGTGAAGGGCCTGCTGCGCGCGCTGGAGCTGCCTTTCAGGCAGCTGCTGCTCTGCGGCGGCGACATGGGCTTCGCCAGCGCCATGACCTACGATATGGAGGTGTTCAGCGCCGCCCAGCAGCGCTGGCTCGAGGTGAGCAGCATCAGCAACTTCGAGACCTTCCAAAGCAACCGCCTGAAGCTGCGCTACCGCGACGAGCAGAAGAAGCCCCGCCTCGCGCATACCCTGAATGGCAGCGCCCTGGCCCTGGCACGGATCGTGGCGGCGCTGCTGGAGAACAACCAGGGCCCCGAGGGCATCCGCATCCCGAAGGCCCTGCAGCCCTACACCGGATTCGCGCTCATCACCAAATGACCGGTGGCAACCGCAAGCCCCTGCAGGCGGCGCTCGTGCTCAGCGCCCTGCTCCTGGCCTGCGCCGCCCCTCCCGATCCGCAGCAGCTCACCGCCTTGGACCAGCTGATCTCCGCCACCGACGCCGCCAGCCTCGCCCTGCGCGAGCTGGACCGCGGGCGTTACGCGCGCGCCGATTCGCTCTTCGAGGACCAGGACTCCGCCATGCGGGCGCGCTTCGCGGAGCCGCTGCGGCCTGCGGCCGCCCAACCGCTCGCCAACCAATGGATCGCCCTGCGCCACGCCTCATCGATGGGCGCCGACCATGAGCGCGTACTGGGCGATCTGCTCACCTCCGCCGAACGGATTCGCATGCTGCGCAACGACCTCGCACAGGGCGCCATTGCGCGCCAGGAGGCCGCAGCCCTCATCACGGCCGAGCAGCGGCGCCATGCCCAGCTCATCGATGGCGCGCATGCCGTGCTCGACAACTACCGCACGCTGCAGCGCGCGTGGGACCGGCGCGACACCGTTGACCTGCTGCTGGCCATCACCCCATCGCCATGAAGCGCGCGCTCACCGCCCTCCTCCTGCTCGCATCGACAGCCGCCATGCGCGCACAGCCCGGCACCGACGAGCAGCTCGCCGCGCAATACTTCCAGCAGGGCGACTTCGCCAAGGCCGTGCTCTACTACGAGCGCCTGTACAAGCAGCAGCCCACCGATTACTACTACGAGCAGCTGCTCAAGAGCATGGTGGGCGTGCCCGACCTGGAGGCCGCCCGCAAGCTCGTGCGCGACCGCATGCGCCGCAATGGCGACGACCCGAAGCTGATGATCGACATGGGGCGCGTGCTGGAGCAGGCCGGCGAGGGCGACAAGGCGCAGAAGGAATACGAGCGGGCGCTGAAGGCCATGCGCGGCGATCAGACGAGCGTGCGCGCCGTGGCCAACGCCTTCCAGAACTACAACAAGATCGACCTGGCCCTGGCCGCCTACGAGCGCGGGCAGCGCAGCGGCACCGATGGCACCGGCTACCTCTTCGAGATCGCCCAGCTGCATGGCCTCAAGGGCGATACGCCCCGGATGGTTTCGGCCTACATGGACCTGCTGGGCGCCAACGAAGCCTACGTGCAGGCAGTGCAGAACGCCCTCTCGCGGCAGATCGACTTCGAGCAGGCCGATGCACGCAGCGAGCTGCTGCGCACCGAGCTGCTCCGCCGCATCCAGCGCGACCCCTCGCGCGCCATCTACGCCGAGATGCTCATCTGGATGCTCATCCAGCAGAAGGACCTGGTGGCCGCCTTCGCCCAGGCCAAGGCGCTTGACAAGCGCATGGATGAGGGCGGCGCACGCGTGATGGAGCTGGCCCGGATCGCCGAGGCCAACCGCGAGTACGGCACCGCCTTCAAGTGCTACGATTACGTGATCGGCCTGGGCCGCAACGATGCCAACTACTTCCAGGCGCGCACCGGCGCCGTGCACGCGCGCTACCTGCAGCTCACCGATGCCGCGCCCGACGCGCCCGAGCCGCTGCCCGCCGAGCTCGCCGACCTCGATCAGCGCATGGCGGCCACCATCTCCGACATGGGGCTCGGCAAAGCCACCATCAACCTGCTGCGCGAGCGCGCGCACCTCAAGGCCTATTTCCTCAACCAGCCCTCAGAGGCCATGGCCCTGCTCGAAGAGAGCCTCGCGATCGCCGGCATCGACACCCGCACGAAGGCGGAGCTGAAGCTCGACCTCGGCGACATCCACGTGCTCGACGGCGACATCTGGGAGGCCTCGCTCCTCTTCAGCCAGGTGGACCTCGACTTCAAGCACGACCCGCTCGGCCACGAGGCCCGGCTGCGCAACGCCAAAGTGAGCTTCTATGGCGGCGACTTCCTCTGGGCGCAGGCGCAGCTCCAGGTCCTGAAGCAGAGCACCAGCAAGCTCATCGCCAACGATGCCATGGAGATCAGCCTGCGCATCACCGATGCCCTCGGCGCCGACAGCAACGCCGTGCCCCTCTCCTTCTTCGCGCGCGCCGAGCTGCTGCGCGCCCAGCGGCTGTACGACCGCGCGCTGCTCACCCTCGACTCGCTCACGCAGGAGTTCCCCATGCACAACCTGGGCGATGATGTGCTGTACGAGCGCTACCGCATCGCCCTCGCGCGCAAGCGCTACGCCGAGGCGGCCGGCTACCTGGAGAAGGTGATCGAGCTCTGGCCCAACGACATCCTGGTGGACAACGCGCTGCTCGACCTGGGCAGGCTGTATGAGGAGAAGCTGAAGGACCCGGAAAAGGCGAAGCAGCATTACGAGAAGCTGCTCTTCACCCAGACCGGGAGCATCTTCGTGCCCGAGGCCCGCGAGCGCTACCGCAAGCTGCGCGGCGATGCGCCCGATGCGCCCAAAGAAGAGAAGTTCTTCCACCAAGGAGCGCCATGATCATCTACAATGTCACCGTCAGCATCGATCCGGATGCGCACGACGACTGGCTCGCGTGGATGCGCGCCGAGCACATCCCCCGCGTGCTGGCGACAGGCTGCTTCAGCGAGGGCCGCATGCTGAAGGTGCTCGCCGATGATGATGGCGGCATCACCTACGCCATCCAGTACACCGCCGCCGACATGGCCGCCTACGAGCGCTACCGCGAGGAGCACGCACCGCGCCTGCAGACCGAGGCCCATGCCGCCTTCGGCGGCCGCTTCCACGCTTTCCGCACCCTGTTGCAGACGATCGATCGCTGATGCACGGGGTCACGCCCAAGAAGCACCTCGGCCAGCACTTCCTCAAAGAGGACAGCATCGCGCTGCGCGTGGCCGAAGGGCTCACGGGCCACGGCGGCTACCGGCACGTCATCGAGGTGGGGCCGGGCACAGGCGCCCTCACCAAGCACCTGCTCGCGCGAACGGAATTCGCCACCACCTGCTTCGAGGTGGATCGCGAATCGGTGGCCTATCTCCGCGAGCACTACCCGGGCATCGATGTGCGCGAGGCGGACTTCCTGCGCATGGACCCCGACACGGTAACGGATGGCCCCTTCGCGGTGGTGGGCAACTTCCCCTACAATATCAGCACGCAGATCGTCTTCAAGGTGCTGGAGCACCGCGACCAGTGCACCGAGCTGGTGGGCATGTTCCAGAAAGAGGTGGCCGACCGCATCCGCGCGCCGCACGGCAGCAAGACCTACGGCATCACCAGCGTGCTGGCGCAGGCCTGGTACCAGGTGGAGCTGCTCTTCCATGTGGAGCCCGGCAGCTTCATCCCGCCGCCCAAGGTGCGCAGCAGCGTCATCCGCATGAAGCGCAACAGCGTGGACCGGCTGCCTTGCGATGAGGCGCTCTTCTTCCGCGTGGTGAAGACCGCCTTCAACCAGCGCCGCAAGACGCTGCACAACGCGCTGAAGCCCTTGCCCGAAGCGGCGCAGGGCATCCCTGCGGAATTCGCGGGCAAGCGCGCGGAGCAGCTCAGCGTGGCGGAGTTCGTGGAGATGACGCTGGCGCTCGGCAGCTTGTGATCGCCGCATCAATCTGCGCCCGAATGCAACTGACGTTTGTATTTCGGGCTTCTGCCGTTTACCTTCACTTCCCAAATAATCCTTGCCATGCTCAACGCTCAACGCTCAACGCTCAACGCTCAACGCTCAACGCTCAACGCTCAACGCTCGACACGCGTCGCGCGAAGCCTGAAATGGGCCACCTTATGGATGCTGTTGCTTGTTGTTTCTGAGATACGTGGTCAAACCTATGTGCCTCCGGATTATTTTGGCGATGCCGAGGAAGGCTTCACCTCCTTGCGCCTTAATGCTGGTCAAGTGCTGAAGACGGATGGCACCTTGCTGAACGATTGCATCCTGTACTACGAACGAACGCCCGTCGGCATTCACCTGAGGGATAAAGGCAAGGTGAGCTTCACATGGGCTTCGCTGCATGAGGATAGCACAACGCAAGACACCCTCTATCGCATCGACATGACCTTGGGCCCGAAGGATCGCACCCCCTTTGAGCTTGGGCAGCCAACAGGCGACATTGCGAACTACTATCTCGGCAATGTCAGCGCGGAGGAAGTGAAAGCATACCGGCGAGCGGTGTACGCGGAAGCCTGGGACAACACCGATGTCCACTTCTACCATGGCACTTCCGGGCCCCGCATGGCCATTGTGGTAAAGCCCGGTGGTGATCCTGCTGATGCCAAGCTCAGCTTCAGCGGGCAGGACAGCTTGAAGGTGGATTGGCAAGGCGCCCTGAAGATCTACCTGGCCGGCAAGTGGATCAAATTGGAGCAGGCCGTCGCGTATCAGGTGAATAGCAGTGGACAAATCGTGCCGGTGAACTGGACTGTGGACTATATCGTGGAACCAGGCAGCGTGATGGCGGGCTTCGCGTACGAGAATTTCAATCCGGCCTTGCCGTTGATCCTACAAATCGGATACCCGCCGATTCTGTCGGGTGGAGGACAAGGCAACATGTGCTGGAGCACCTACTTCGGCGGCGTAGGCTCTCAGGTCAACGCGCTAGATGCGGATAGCCAAGAAAACCTCTATGTCGGCGGCAGTACCCTTTCTGATGCTTTTCCTGCAACCATTGGGGTCACGGTGAATCCGAGTCCCTTTGTTTCATCCTGCACTGCTGCGAAGTTCAATTCCGATCACCAACTGGTCTGGGCCACTTATTTCGGAGGCTCAGGCGCAGACGAAATCAAGAGCGTTTCCTATAGCTCGCATCATGGAATGCTCTATTCAGCGGGGTACACTCATAGTTCAAATCTTCCTGTTCTGCACCTGGCCGGAGCCTATAATGACAATAGCTTCAATGGGGGTGACGTGGACGC
>CAZJTB010000098.1:0-7953 GCA_964548485.1 uncultured Chryseobacterium sp.
CGGGGCACCTATGTGGCCGTGCTGGATGCCGATGACCGCATGGCCCCCGACCGCCTGATGAAGCAAGCTGCGTTCCTGGACGCGCACCACGAGGTGGGCGCCGTGGGGTCCAAGCTGCCCGCCTTCGGTGGTGACGGCCGCACCTTCGCCATGCCGTCGGCCGATGCGGCCTGCCGCGCGCTCGCCTTGTTCGGAGCCCCGGTCTCCTATGGCGCCGCCATGTTCCGGCGCTGTGTGATCGAATTCCACCGTCTGCGGTGCGATCCGCAATGGCTCACGCCGGGCATGGATTACCTCTTCGTGCTCAAAGCCGGAGCGGTATCGGCCTACGCGAACATCCAGGAACCGCTCACCTTCTATCGCGTGGGCGAGCAGAACATGCGTCACGGCCGCGACCCCTGGAAGGATGGCCTGGTGCTCTTCACCGAGGTGCTTCGGCGGATGGGACTGCCCCATGATGCGGCCAGCGCGCGCGCGCACCTCATCCTCGGGGGCACGCTTCCTTCGGACCTGATGCTGGCGGACCTGCGTGCAGCGGCCCGATGGATCAAGACGCTGAAGCAATGGTGCCAGGCAACGAGTTACTGCCCCATGGCCGCGCTGGAGGCTGAGCTGCGCAAGCGCGAGGAATGGCTCTTCCACAAGGTGCTCAAGCAGCGGCCGAAGGCGGCGTTGGGCTTGCTGCTGGCACCAGCTGGCTTCAGCGGCAAGCGGGCCGCGCAATGGGCGAGCGCATGCTTGCGGCGCCCCGCGCATTGATGGGGCATTCGGCATCTTTGCCCGCACCGGCGCACGGCGCGCCGCATTGCCGTGAGCATCGCTCCAGTCGTTTCGCAGGTCTTCATCGCCACGCGCTTCAACGTGGTGTACACCGAGGCCCATTTCAGCACCGATAAGTCCGGCAATCCCACGCGCACCGAGGCTTGGCTATCCCGCCGCTTCGAGCTCTTCGAGCAGGTGTGCCTGCCCTCGCTCATGGCGCAGACCGATCCCGAGTTCCAATGGCTCGTCTTCCTCAGCGATGGAACGCCACCCGAATACCAGGAGCGCATGAGCGGCTTCAGCCAGCGATTCCCGCAGCTGGTGCCCATCTATTGCCGCGATGGTGAGTACGTCGTGGGCCGCTTCCAGCGCGAGGTGCGCGAGCGCCTGCTGCCCACGGCCACGCACGCCATCACCCTGCGCATCGATAACGATGATGCCTTTCATCGGGAGATGATGGAACGCGCCCGCCGCGAATGCCAGGGGCAGGCGGATGAAATCATCAACTTCCTGGCGGGCATCCAATGCGAGCTCGATGGCGGATTGGCCGTTGCCGTGAAGGAGCGCAGCAATCCCTTCATCGCGCGCATCGAGCGCGTGCCGGCCGACAAGGCCGTTCGCACGGTGATGGAGGTGATGCACTTTCAGGCGGCTGAAACCGGAAGGCTGCGCGATGTGCTGGCCCCGCCCATGTGGCTGCAATCCATCCACGGAGGCAACGTCACCAATCGAATCGACCATGGGCGTGTGCTCTTGGCCTACCACCCTCGAGAAGACTTCGGCATGCGCTATCCCTACGCACCAAGTCCCTGGCGTGGTGCGCGCTACGCCACGCAGCAAGTGCTGTGGTTCGCTCCGGTGCGGCTGGCGAAGCGCTTGGTGCGGGCCGTGCGCCACGCGATCAGCGCGTAAGGCAGCAGCGCGATGGGGCCGCAGGGCCGGTCATGAGGCGGTGCCCTGCAGAGGTGCAGTTGGCCAGCCGCACCACCCGCACATTGTTCTCCTCGTTGGCCGAATTGCCCGTCCACTCCCAGTCGGCGCTTGGGTTCAGCAGCCCCAGGGCCGTGCGGCGCTGGCAGGCAGCAACGAATTCGCCCCAGGTGCACAGGCGCCTGGAGAGCGCGGCACAGGCCATGGAGGCATCTTCCATGGTGGCCGCAGAGCGCTGCGCGCGCTCGATGCAGAATTGGCCGTTCACCGCCGACATGTCCGGAGGGCATGCGCCGAGCCGCTCCTGCATGCCATTCATCACCTGCCAGGCCGAGCCATTGAACACGAGCGAGAGCGGATGGCCCGCTTGAAGGCCCGTAGCGTCCATGGGCAGGCCGGGCGCCATGACGATGGCTGCTGGGGCACCCGCGTTCACAGCCAACAGGGCCTCGCCCGCAGCGCCTTCAGGAACGGTGATGGTGATGTGGGTGCCGGGCTGCGGCGCGGTGAGCGCAGGTAACGCAACATCCCAAACCGTGCCCGCCGTGGCCCCGGCATGCCGATGCGCGCCAAGCTGCTCCACGTGAGCGGTAAGCGCGGCACCGGCCTCCACCAACGTGTCCAACCCGGCTACTTGGCGAAGGGAAGCGGAACCCCCCACCAGTTCCAGCGGGCGGTCAAGCTCAACCTGGGCCGCTGCGGCGCAGGCCAGTGCCAAGGCGGCGAACAGCGTGGCGTGTCTCATCGTGGGTGGTAGCAGCAGCGCGTGCGGGCGGGCGTGATGGCGATGAGTCCGAAATGCCGCTGGCTCGCGCAAGTGAAGCGACCGGCCTGATCGGCGCCATGGCCGTGATTGGAGGAGTCGTCGATCCACTCCCAATCGACGAACTGGCCGGTGAGCTGGCCGGTGAGCAGGTTGCACCCAGCGATGTACTCATCCCAGTTGCAGAGCTTGCCACCCAGGCTGGCGCAGCGCTCGACGCCTTGCCGGAACAGCAGCCCTGGCACCGAGGCCGTTTCCATGCACAGGTTCTCATGGGCCGCCGAGAAGCCAGGCGGACAGCCAGCGCCCATGGTATTGATCACGAAGAGCTGGCCGCCGGCCTGCACGCCCTCCACCACATAGCCCTGCGGCACCTGGCCGGGCACCAACCTCAGGCCATCGGTTCGCAGCAGCGAGCGGCCTGCTTGCCCGGGAACCTTCACGCCAAGCGGGCCTTGGAGCGCGGCCGGGGCGATGAATCGGAGCACCGTGCCATCGGCCAGATTGAGCACGGCTGGATTCGGGGAAAGAACGATGGTGTCGCCGATCAGCACGGCCGTGCACCAGGTGTATGATCCCGTGCGCAGGCTTCCATCCACCGTGATGGCGGCGCCCGCCTGAGTCGGTTCGGCAAGGCCCTCGATGCGGCGCTCCTCCGTTGGTGCGGCGAAGCTGATATTCGTGGTGGTGCGCACCTGGCCTGCGGCGGCGCAAGCGATTCCCAACGCCACCATGGGAAGGCCGATCCTGTTCATCGCAAGGTGCAGCATCGGAATCTCCTGGGGTTCGTAGCCGCTGTGGTGGAGCCGCGGTCGCAGCCGAAATCCTGCGGGGTGCCGGTCTGCCCATCGCCACCATAACCCACCGTCTTCGCATCCGAGGTGTTATTCGCGGCATTATCGGCCCATTCGATCCCTACCACCGTTGCCAGGAAGCCTGGAATGCGCTGGCAGCTCGTCATCCATTCCGCGTAGCTGCAGAGCCGCGCATCGCGCTCGGCGCAATAATTCACGGCCTCGAAGAAGGTGAGCGCGGCGTTTGAGGAGTCCTGCACGCACAGCGACCGGCTTACCGGGGTGAATCCCGGCTTGCACGGACGATACACACTGCCGATCACCACGAAGCGCTCGCCATCGTAGAGCAGCCGCGCCGGAACGCCGCCGCGCAACTCGGCCGTGTCCAGCGGGATGCCGCCAGGCTTCACCACCGCGCGAAGGCCCAATCCATTCACCTCCACCTGCTGGCCGGCTTCGTTGGGCGCGTCGGGCAGCACGGTGATGAGCATGCCGGCCATGTAACGCTGCGGGGCGGGGGTGAGCTGCACCTGCCACACCGGACCGGAGGCGGTGGAGAACGATACGGCCTGGTTCCGGGCCGCTTCCGCGCTCACCGCGGCATCCGGCGTCAATGGGCTCGCCAGGCCGGTCACCTGCCGGTCCTCGGGCGCGCCGCCGGTGAGCACGAGCCTGCCCGGCAATTCAAGCTGGGCGTGACTCGTTAGGGCGACGAACGCCAGCGAGCAGAGGAGCGGTACGCGCTGCACGGGCGAAAATTAGGGTTGAATGGGATGCCCTTGAAGGGGATAGGCATTTCTTGGATGGGCTGGACCGCGGCTGACCCATGCAAAGACTGGCGGCGGTGAGCATGGTGGGTCGTGCTCCTGGCCGCATTTCTTTGGGCCTCGCCACCAATAGACCCGCCCATGAGCCAACGAGAGGAGTTCATCCGTGCGATCACCGAGGGCAACGCTTTCAAAGGCGAGAGCATCGCCTTGGGGGGAGCCATCCATCAGGGCGAAGTGCCGATGGGCTGTACCGTGAATGTGCCGCTGCGCACCATGAACCGGCACGGCCTCATCTGCGGCGCCACGGGCAGTGGGAAGACGAAGACCCTGCAGGTGCTGGCCGAGCAGCTCGCCCTCAACGGCGTGCCCTCGCTCCTCATGGATGTGAAGGGCGACCTGAGCGGCCTTGCCGCGCCAGGCGCCAGCAATGAGAAGATCGAAGCGCGCCACGCCAGGCTCGGCATCCCGTATGCGCCGCAGGGCATGCCCGTGGAACTGCTCTCGCTCAGCAACGAGCCCGGAGCACGGCTGCGCGCCACGGTGAGCGAGTTCGGACCGGTGCTGCTGGGGCGCATCCTGGAGCTGAACGACACCCAGCAGAGCGTGCTGGCCCTGGTGTTCAAGTACTGCGACGACTATGGCCTGCCCCTGCTCGACCTGAAGGACTTGCGCCGTGTGCTCCAATTCGTCACCGACGAGGGCAAGGAGGCCATCCGCAAGGTGTACGGGCAGGTGAGCGGCGCCACGGTCAACATCATCCTGCGCAAGCTCATCGAGATCGAGCAGCAGGGCGCCGACCGCTTCTTCGGCGAGCGCTCATTCGACGTGAACGACCTGCTGGCCACACGCGATGGCATGGGCGTGGTGCATATCGTGCGGCTCACCGACATCCAGGACCGGCCGCGGCTCTTCAGCACCTTCATGCTCTGCCTCCTGGCCGAGATCTACAGCACCTTCCCCGAGGTGGGCGATCCCGAGAAGCCCAAGCTCGTGCTCTTCATCGATGAGGCGCACCTCATCTTCAGCACGGCCACCAAGCCTTTGCTGGAGCAGATCGAGACCATCATCAAGCTCATCCGCTCCAAGGGCGTGGGCGTCTATTTCTGCACGCAGGATCCCAGCGATGTGCCCGAGGGCGTGCTGGGCCAGTTGGGCCTCAAGGTGCAGCACGCCTTGCGGGCCTTCACCGCCAAGGACCGCACCACCATCAAGAAGACCGCGCAGAACTACCCCATCACGCCCTTCTACGATGTGGAGGAGCTCATCACCTCCCTCGGCATCGGCGAGGCGCTGGTGACGGCGCTCAGCGAGAAGGGCACGCCCACACCGCTGGCCCACACGCTGCTGCGCGCGCCCGTGAGCCGCATGGATGTGCTGAGCCCGCTGGAGATCGACGGCCTGGTGGCGCGCAGCCAGCTGGTGCGCACCTACAACGAAGCGGTGGATCGTGACAGCGCTTTCGAGATGCTGGAGCGGCGCATGCACGGGCAGCAAGCGGAAGCGCCCGCGGCCGCCCCGCAGCGTCCGTCCGCGAAGCCGGAGCCATCCGCGCTGGAGAAGATGACCAAGAACCCCATGGCCCGGCAGGTGGGCAACACCATCGTGCGCGAGCTCACGCGAGGGCTGCTCGGCGTGCTGGGCCTGCGCACCACCGCGCGCCGTCGCCGATAGGCCTAAGCGTTCAGCAGGTCCACTGCGCGGCGCGCCACGCGGATGCCGATGGCCACGCCCATGCCGCTCAGCCTGACCGCCACTCCGATGCGCTCGCTCACGCGCTGCACCAAAGGCTCCTTGGAACCGCTCCCGAAGGCCATGGTGCCGCTCCATCGGCGCTGCACCGTGAACGGGATGCCGGGAATGATGTGTTCGCGCAGCAGTTGCTCCAGCGCTTCCTGGATCACCGGCGTGGTGCCTTCTTCGGCGGTCGCTTCACCGGTGAAATCGAGGTGCCTGCCGCCACCGAGCAGGACGCATCCGCCGTAGTCCCGGAAGTAGAAGTAGCCCTCGTGCAGGTGGAAGGTGCCGCGCAGCCGGAGTCCGGGAATGGGCGCCGTGAGCAGCACTTGTCCGCGCGCGGGCTTCACATCGAGGCCCGGCCACAGCGCGGGCGTGAATCCATTCGTGGCCAGCAGCACCTGCTCCGACCGGATGCTCGCGCCATTCGCCATCACGAGCCGCACGCCATCGGCCTCTTCCTCCAATGCGGCCACTTCCGCGCCGGTGCGGATCAACACGCCGCTCGCCGCGGCCTTCTGCAGCAGAGCCGCCACGAGCATGCCGCTGTCAACCGGGCCCTCCAGGTCGGTCCGGATCAATCGATTGAAGCCCTCCAAGCCGAACGAATCGATCAGCTCATGCGCCGGCCGGAACGGGGGCTGGCCGAATATCGGCGCCAGTTCAGCGTTCAACCCATCGAACCCTTCCATCACTTGCTGGTACAGGGCATCGTGCGCCGCATACAGCTCATGCCCGCCGGTGGCCTCGAAACCGATGGCCGCATCGCCCAGCTCGGCGCGCAATTCCTTCAGTCCCAGCCAGCGCTCCTCCACCCGCCGCAGCGCGGCATCGGCGCCTTCCCGGTCCAAATCGGCCAGCAGCTCGCTGGGGCTGCCGAAGCAGGCGAAGCCGGCATTGCGCACGCTGGCCCCGCTGGGATGAGCGCCCCGCTCGAGTACCAGCACGGGGTGCTTCGGGTACCGGCGCTTGTGGAAGATGGCCGTCCACAGGCCCACGATGCCCGCACCCACCACGGTGAGCCGGGGCGTGGGGTGGAAGGCGGTTTGCTCCCAGATGCTAAGGGCCATGGTTGGCGCGTTGGCCGCCAAAGTTGTCCTAAATTGCGGCGTTCCCCGTCGGCCCTGCAACCCGATACCGCCTTGGATCCCAGTCTTTCGCGCAGCCGCTTCCAGCGTTTCGCCACCCTGGCTCTGGCCGTTCTCCTCACCACCGTGGCCGCCGCTCAGGTCGATATGGTGGTGGTCTTCGGCACCGTCAAGGACTTCAGCACCGCCAAGAAGATCGACGGCGTGACGGTGTCCGTCTTCAAGAACGGCGGCAAACTCGTGGATGTGCCCACCAACGCCAGCGGCAAGTACGAGGTGAACCTCGACTACGGCGCCGAATACAAGCTCCTGCTCGCCAAAAAGGGCTATGTGAGCAAGAACATCATCATCGACACGCGCAACATCCCCGAGGAGGACCGCTCCGGGGGCCACGGCATGAACATCGACTTCACGCTCATGGCCGAGCTGCCGGGCGTCGATTTCTCCGTGCTCATGGAGCCCTTCGGCAAAGCCAAGTACGACAAGGCCGCCGCCACCATCGCGTGGGACATCGAGTACACCACCCGCATGCGCGATGCCCAGGCCAAGCTGCTGAAGGAGTACGACGAGCGGAAGAAGCGCGAGGCCAATGCCGAAGCGGAGTTCGCCAAGCTCATGACCGCGGGCACCGCCGCCATGGCCGCCAACGACTTCAAGAAGGCGGTTGACAGCTTCACCGAGGCCCTAACCCTGAAGCCCGCCGACCCGGTGGCCACCGCCAAGCTCAGCGATGCCCGCATGCGCTTGGAATCAGCCGATGCGGATGCCAAGCGCGCCGCCGAATTCGCGGCGCTCATCAAGGAGGCCGATGGCCTCTTCGGCAAGAAGGGCTATGAGGCCGCCAAGGCCAAGTACAGCGAGGCGCTCGAGATCAAGGACGACCCGCACCCCAAGCAGCGCATCCGAGAGATAGACGGCATCCTGGCCGATCTGGCCAAGAAGGCCGAAGAGGAGCGCAAGGCCAAAGAGCTCAACGAGAAGTACCAGGCCGCGATCGCTGCCGCCGATGCCGCCTTCAAATCGGAGAACCTGGACCAGGCCGCCGCGAAGTACACCGAGGCCGCGGGCTTGAAACCAGAGGAGAAGTACCCGAAGGACCAGCTCGCCGCCAT
>CAZJTB010000099.1:0-3139 GCA_964548485.1 uncultured Chryseobacterium sp.
AAAGGCGGGGCAAATTCAAGCCACATATTGTAGCCATCGGAAAACCCCATCCGACACGAGCCAATGGAGCTACGCAGCCGCTGTAAACTGGCGGTCAATACGTGGCCTAGACCCTCGGATCTCCCATTGGATGGGCAAGAACGCTTCCAGAGCGCCCTCAGCTCGGTGTTCCACAAGGATGGGCTCGAGCCCATCATCCGTGAACTCGACCGGCTCGGCGTGCACATATACATCATCGGCTGGGCCGCCGGCGTGAACTACGCACCCACCCGGAACTTCTACACCGAGCTGCGCCTCGAGCGCCTCAACGGCGGCAAAGTGGGTTATGTGGACCCGAAATCGATCGCCATCGACAATGCCGACAACGTGGACTTCAGCACCCTCACCAGCGGCACACGGGTGGTGAACCTCACCTTCGGCGTGGGGCTGCGGTTCTGACCCCGCCATTGTTGGTAACCTCCGGATAACGCCGCGCGCCTGATCCTGCGGAGCTTAGCTGTCAGCGTAAACTTGCGGCCAGTACGCGGGGCCAACCCCCCGGAATCCCCATTGGACGGGCAGAAACGCATCCAGAGCGCGCTCATCTCGGTGTACCACAAGGATGGGCTCGAACCCATCATCCGTGAGCTGCACCGGCTGAACGTTCGCCTTTACAGCACCGGCGGTACGCAGTCCTTCATAGAGGGCCTCGGCATCCCCGTGACGCCCGTGGAGGAGCTCACCACCTACCCCAGCATCCTCGGCGGCCGCGTGAAGACGCTGCACCCGAAGGTCTTCGGCGGCATCCTCGGCCGTCGTGACCTGCAGAGCGACGTGGCGCAGCTCGAGGAGTACAGCATCCCCCCCATCGACCTGGTGATCGTGGACCTGTACCCCTTCGAAGCCACGGTGGCCGCTGGCGGAAGCGAGGCGGAGATCATCGAGAAGATCGACATCGGCGGCATCAGCCTCATCCGCGCCGGCGCGAAGAACCGTGCTGACGTGGTGATCGTGCCCAGCATGAACCAGTACGCTGAGTTGCTGCGCCTGCTGAAGGAGCAGGAGGGCAGCACCACGCTGGCACAGCGCAGGACCTTCGCGGCAGCGGCCTTCGCGGTGAGCAGCCATTACGATGGCGCCATCTACAACTGGTTCAGCGGCGGGCAGGGCGACCTGCGCCTGAGCGCGGGCCCCACCACCGTGCTGCGCTACGGCGAGAACCCCCACCAGCAGGGCGCCTTCCACGGTGATCTGGCGGGCATGTTCGAGCAGCTGCATGGCAAGGAGCTCAGCTACAACAACCTGCTGGACCTGGATGCGGCCGTGGAGCTGATCGACGACCTGGATGCGATCAAGGGCATCCCCTTCGCCATCCTGAAGCACAACAACGCGTGCGGCGCCGCCGTTCGCGCCTCGGTGAAAGAGGCTTGGGATGCCGCGCTGGCCGGCGACCCGGTGAGCGCCTTCGGCGGGGTGCTCATCACCACCGCGCGCATCGACAAGGCCACGGCCGAGGCCATCGATACCATCTTCTTCGAGATCATCGCCGCGCCTGACTACGATGCCGATGCGCTGGATGTGCTGATGAAGAAGAAGAACCGCATGATCCTGAAGCGCAAGCCCGCGGTTCGGCCGAAAGTGAAGGTGCGCACCGCGCTGAATGGCGTGCTCACCGAGGATGCGGACCTGGTGGTGCCCTCCGCCGCGAGCATGAAGACCGCCACGAAGCAGGCCCCGAGCCCGCAGGAGGTGAGCGACATGGTCTTCGCCACCACGCTGGTGAAGCACACCAAGAGCAACGCCATCGTGCTGGCCAAGGGCGATCAGCTGCTGGCCAGCGGCACCGGCCAGACCAGCCGCGTGGATGCCTTGGAGCAGGCCATCGCGAAGGCGGGCAGATTCAACTTCGACCTGAACGGGGCCGTGATGGCCAGCGACGCCTTCTTCCCCTTCCCCGACTGCGTGGAGATCGCGCACAAGGCCGGCATCACGGCGGTCGTCCATCCGGGCGGCAGCATCCGCGACCAGGACAGCATCGACTACTGCAACGCGCACGGCATGGCCATGTGCATCACCGGCACGCGCCACTTCAAACACTGAGAACGCCAACGCATGAGCTGGTTCAACTTCTTCACCCAAGAGATCGCCATCGACCTCGGCACGGCCAACACCCTCATCATCCACAACGACAAGGTGGTGGTTGACGAGCCCAGCATCGTGGCCGTGGACCGCACCACCGGCAAGGTGATCGCCGTGGGCCGCCAGGCGCAGCAGATGCACGGCAAGACCCACGAGAACATCAAGACCGTGCGGCCGCTGAAGGACGGCGTGATCGCCGACTTCAAGGCCGCCGAGGAGATGATCAAGGGCATGATCAAGATGATCCGCCCGGGGCGCCAGCTCTTCACGCCCAACCTGCGCATGGTGATCTGCATCCCCAGCGGCATCACCGAGGTGGAGAAGCGCGCGGTGAAGGACAGCAGCGAGCACGCGGGCGGCAAGGAGGTGTACATGATCCACGAGCCCATGGCCGCCGCCATCGGCATCGGCATCGATGTGGAGGAGCCCATGGGCAACATGATCATCGACATCGGCGGCGGAACGAGCGAGATCGCCGTGATCGCCCTGGGCGGCATCGTGTGCGACAAGAACATCCGCGTGGCCGGCGACGAGTTCACCCAGGATATCGAGGAGTACATGCGCCGCCAGCACAACATCCTGGTGGGCGAGCGCACGGCCGAGACGATCAAGATCGAGGTGGGCGCCGCGCTCACCGAATTGGACAATCCGCCGCCCGATTACGCCGTGCGCGGACGTGACCTGATGACCGGCATCCCGAAGGAGATCACCGTCACCTACAGCGAGATCGCGCAGGCGCTGGACAAGAGCATCAGCAAGATCGAAGAGGCCATCCTCAGCGCGCTGGAGGCCACCCCGCCCGAGCTCAGCGCCGACATCTACAAGACCGGCATCTATCTGGCTGGCGGCGGCGCGCTGCTGCGCGGGCTCGACAAGCGCATCAGCATCAAGACCAAGCTGCCCGTGCATGTGGCCGAGGACCCGCTGCGGGCCGTGGCGCGCGGCACCGGCATCGCGCTGAAGAACATCGATCGATTCCAGTTCCTGATGAGGGAGTAATGAGCATGGAGTGGAGAGTGGT
>CAZJTB010000099.1:3149-7919 GCA_964548485.1 uncultured Chryseobacterium sp.
CTGGCCGGGTGCCAGACTCACCACTCACCACTCTCCACTCGTCACTCCTGAGCCATGCGCGACCTCTTCCGCTTCCTCTACCGCATACGGGAAACGCTGCTCTTCCTGGCGCTGCTGATCGCCTCCTCGCTGCTGCTCTACTCGGGCAACATGCACCACCGCGCCGTCGCCATCAACAGCAGCAACGCCGTGGCGGGCACGCTCTTCAACTGGCGCGCGCAGGTGATGGAGTACACGAGCCTGCGCGAGGTGAACGCCGGCCTGGTGGCCGAGAACGCCGCGTGGCGAAACCGCCACGGCATCAGCATCGCCGAGGCCGACTCCGCCGGGCACCCGGCCGGCGATTCGGCTATCTGGCAGCCCTTCCGCTTCACCGCCGCCAAAGTGGTGAACGCCACCTTCCACAAGCCGCTCAACTACCTCACCCTCGACCGCGGCTCGGCCGATGGCCTGCGGGCCGACATGGGCGTGGTGGGGCCCAGGGGCGTGGTGGGCGTGGTGCGCGCCGTGAGCCCGCGCTTCGCCTCGGTGATCAGCGTGCTCAACACCGACCTGCGCACCAGCGTGCGGGTGAAGCGCACCGGCCATTTCGGCCTGCTCTACTGGAACACCATGGACCCCGCCACCGCTTCGGTCATCGACATCCCCAAGCACGGCCGCGTGCGCGAGCAGGACACCATCGTGACCATGGGCGGCGACGGGATCTTCCCGCCCGGCGTGCCCGTGGGGGTCGTGCTCAGCGTGGAGAGCCCGCCGGGCAGGCCCGACCTCGACGTGCGCATACGCCTGCTGGAGGACATGGCGCGCGCGGGCTACGTGTACGTGGTGGAAGACCTCCTGCGCGCCGAGCGCGACTCACTCCTGCAGCAGCAGCCCGCCCGATGATCAACGCCATAGCCTCCAACCTCGGCCGCTTCGTGCTGCTGCTGCTGGTGCAGGTGATGCTCCTCGACCACCTCGACGTGGCCAACGGCTGGCTGGTGCCCTACCTGTACGTGCTCTTCCTCATCATGCTGCCCTTCGAGCTGCCCGGCTGGGCAGGCCTGCTCATCGGCGCCACCACCGGCCTGGTGATGGACGCCTTCGGCAGCACGCCCGGCATGCACATGAGCGCCTGCACCGTGATGATGTTCGCACGCATCCGCCTGCTGCGCCTCATGGCCCCGCGCGACGGCTACGAGTTCGGCATGCGGCCCACCGTGCCCGGCATGGGCCTGGCCTGGTTCGCCACCAACGCGGGCGTGCTCATCGTGCTGCACCACCTCTGGCTCTTCTTCGTGGAGGTGCACCGGTTCGACGCCTTCCTCTCCACCCTGGCGCGCGCCGTCCTCAGCGCCGCCTTCACCCTGGCGCTCTGCCTGCTGGCGCAGGTGCTCACCTCGCGCGCCGATGCGCGCCTGCGCGCATGAACTTCGAGGGGCGCAAATACGTGCTCATCACCGCGGTGCTCGCCATCGCCATCATCTTCATCCTCCGCCTGTTCTGGATCCAGGTGGTGGACGACCGCTGGAAGGCAAGCGCCGCCAGCATGGCCGAGCGCAAGGTGACCGATTACCCCGCGCGCGGCTTCATCTACGACCGCAAGGGCCGACTGCTGGTAGCCAACACGCCGGTGTACGACATCATGATGGTGCCGCGCGAGGTGAAGGCCTTCGACACCACCGCCTTCGCAGCGCTGATCAGCGTGCCCCTGCCCGAGCTGCGCCAGCGCATGACCGATGCGCGCCGGCACTCGCTCTACAAGCCCAGCGTGATCGAGAAGCAGATTCCCGCAGGGCAGTACGCCGCCATCAGCGTCCACCTGCACAAGTACCCCGGCTTCTACGGCCAGAGCCGCACCCTGCGCACCTATCCCCCGCGCGTGGCCGCGCACCTGCTGGGCTACCTCAGCGAGGTGAGCCCCGCCAAGGTGGCCGCCGACCCCTACTACAAGGCCGGCGACGTGATCGGCGTGGGCGGGCTGGAGCAGTACTACGAGGGCGTGCTCCGCGGCCAGCGCGGCGCGCGGTACGTGCTCGTCGATGTGCACAACAACATCAAGGGCAGCTTCAAGAACGGCATATACGACACCCTCGCCGTGGAGGGCAAGGACCTCTTCACCGGCATCGACATCGACCTGCAGCGGCTGGGCGAGCAGCTCATGCGCAACAAGAAGGGCAGCATCGTGGCCCTCGACCCGAAGACCGGCGAGGTGCTCTGCCTGGTGAGCAGCCCCACCTACGACCCCGAGCTGCTCGTGGGCCGCGTGCGCAACACCAATTACGGCATCCTGCAGCGCGACCCCATCAAGCCGCTGTTCGACCGCGCCCTGCAGGCGCAGTACCCGCCCGGCTCCATCTTCAAGATCGCGCAGTCACTCATCGCGCTCGACGAGGGTGTGATCACCACCAAGACCAGCTTCCCCTGCAACAAGAGCCTCGTTGGCTGCCACGCCCATCCAACCGCAGGCAGCATCGAGCAGGCCATCCAGTTCAGCTGCAACCCCTACTACTACCGCGTATTCGAGCGCATGGTGGAGCAGAACAAGGATAGGAAGAGCCGCTTCCGCGATGCCGCGCTGGGCCTGGCCGAGTGGGAGCGGCGCATGCGGAGCTTCGGGCTGGGCGAGAAGCCGCGCATGGACCTGCCCTCGCTCAAGGGCGGCAACATCCCCGGCCCCGCGTACTACGACCGTAAATACGGCAAGGAGCGCTGGGCCTTCAGCACCATCTACAGCGTCAGCATCGGGCAGGGCGAAGTGCTCACCGTGCCCATCCAGATGGCCAACCTGGCGGCCATCTTCGCCAACAAGGGCTGGTACTACGACCCGCACGTGGTGCGCGCCATCGGCGAGGCCGACAGCTTGCAGGAGCGCTACCGCGAGAAGCACGTGGCCGAAGTGGCCCCGCATTGGTTCGACCACATCCAGGAAGGCATGCGGCGCGTGGTGCACGAGCCGGGCGGCACCGCGCGGCAGGCCCGTGTGCCGGGCATCATCGTGTGCGGGAAGACCGGCACCGCCGAGAACCCCCATGGCCAGGACCACGCAGTGTTCATCTGCTTCGCGCCGATGGAGGACCCGAAGATCGCCATGGCGGTGTATGTGGAGAACAGCGGTTTCGGCGGCACCTGGGCAGCGCCCATTGCCAGCCTGCTCATGGAGCAGTACCTCACCGACACCATCACGCGCCCCGATGTGATGAAGCGCCTGCTCGATGCCGACCTGATCGAGGCCGAGAAGCACTTCGTGAAGAAGCCCAAGAAGCAACGCCAACGCCGATGAGCGCCCGCGAGAACGTGGCCGCCAACTTCGACCGGCCCCTGCTGCTGATTTACCTGGCCCTGATGTTCATGGGCTGGGCCAACATCTACAGCGCCGCCTACGACCCCGATCATGCGAGCATCTTCGACCAGGGCAAGGAGTACGGCAAGCAGGCCGTGTGGATGGGCATCAGCCTGGCCCTTGGCGGCTGCATCCTGCTGGTGCGCGGCCACATCTTCCGCGACTGGGCCTTCGGCATCTATGCCTTCGTGCTGCTGCTGCTGGCGCTGGTGCTGGCGGTGGGCAAGGAGGTGAATGGGGCCAAGGCCTGGTTCGGCGTGGGCAGCTTCGGCATCCAGCCCGCCGAATTCGCCAAGTACGCCACGGCCCTCGCGCTCACCAACTACCTCAGCGGGCTGAAGGCCCTGATCGACTTCCGCTCGCGCGCCATCAGCGCCATCATCATCCTGCTCCCCGTCGCGCTCATCATGCTGCAGCCCGATACGGGCACCGCGCTCGTCAGCGGCGCCTTCATCCTGGTGCTCTACCGTGAAGGCCTCTCGGGCAACATCCTCCTGCTGGGCATCCTGGCCGCCTTCCTTTCGGTGCTCTCGCTCATCCTCAAGGAGAGCTACTTCGACCTGCCCTTCACCGACCGGCAGCTCAGCGGGCCCCTCTTCCTGCTGCTCATCATCGCCCTCATGGGCGTGCTGGCCTGGTTCGCGGTGCGCAACCTGGTGGTGAAGCGCCTGCGCCGCCGGTTCCATGCCTACATCATGATCGGCGTGCTCGCCTCCGCTGGCTTCATTGGCAGCCTCGACTACGCCTTCGAGAAGGTATTGGCGCAACACCAGCGCGACCGCATCCTGGTGATGCTCGGCCAGATGGACGACCCGCAGGGGCTGGGCTACAACGTGAAGCAGAGCCAGACCGCCATCGGCAGCGGCGGCTTCAGCGGCAAGGGCTACCTCGATGGCACCCTGACCAAGTTCAAGTACGTGCCCATGCAGAGCACCGATTTCATCTTCTGCACCGTGGGCGAGGAGTGGGGCTTCCTCGGCACCGCCTTCGTGGTGATCCTCTTCACCGTGCTCATCCTGCGCATCATCCAGATCAGCGACCGCCAACGCTCGAAGTTCACGCGCATCTACGCCTATTGCGTGGCCAGCATCTTCTTCCTGCACCTCACCATCAACGTGGGCATGGCCATCGGCCTGGCACCGGTCATCGGAATACCCCTGCCCTTCTTCAGCTACGGCGGCAGCAGCATGATCGGCTTCACCCTGCTGCTGGGAACCCTGGTGCGGCTGGATGCCGAGCGGCTGAGCCTGTTGCGGTAGGGGCACGGTCGCGCCCTGATGCGTCCAACATTGCACAGGTTCTAGCACGTGCCCATCGAGCACCTACTTCATCTTCGACCGTGGGCGCGGAGTGGGGCTTCCTGGGCACCGCCTTGGTGGTGATCCTCTTCACCGTGCTCATCCTGCGCATCATCCAGATCAGCTACCGCCAGCGCTCGAAGCTCACAC
>CAZJTB010000100.1:0-7863 GCA_964548485.1 uncultured Chryseobacterium sp.
TGCCCCGGCTGGTGCTCGGCGCGGCGCGCCAGTTCAATTTCGGCAAGAAGTTCGGGCTCGTGGCCGCCGCCGACCTGGAGAACACCTTCGATGGCAAGCGCAACACGCTCCTGCGCAGCAGCCTGGCGAGCGTTGATCCGCGCATCGGCCTGGAGCTCGGCTATGCCGGCATCGTGTTCGTGCGCGCGGGCTTCAGCAACATCCAGCGCGTCACCGACATCAGCGGGCGGGAGTCGCTCTCCATACAGCCCAACATGGGCGTGGGCCTCAAGATCCGCAGCCTGGCCGTGGATTACGCGCTCACCGACATCGGCGATAGCAGCGTGGCGCTCTACAGCAACGTCTTCTCGCTGCGCTTCGACCTGTTCAAGCGATCCGGCTCATGAGAAGACTGCTACCGCTGATCGTGCTCGCTGCCTGGGTGAACGGAGCCTCCGCGCAATGGCTGGGCTACGGCAACGAGTGGATCGATTACGGCAGGCAGTACTGGAAGTTCGAGGTCTGGGCCGATGGCGTCTATCGCATCGACAGCGCCACGCTCGCGCAGTCGGGATTCCCCGTGGGCGCGGTTGATCCGCGCCACCTGATGCTCTTCGGCAAGGAGCAGCAGGTGCCCATCTATGTGCAGGGCGAGGACGATGGCGTGCTGAATGCGGGCGACTTCATCGAGTTCCGCGCGGAGAAGGCCGATGGCATGTGCGACCGCAGGCAGTATCCCTACCCGGCGGCCATGGCCAACCCTTACTACAGCTTGTGGAACGATACGGTGCGCTACTTCCTAACCTGGGATGAAGCAGCGCCAGCCATGCACATCAAGCCCTACGCGCTGGGCCAGGTGGACATCACCTCGCCGCGGCCCTGGGTGTGGACCGAGGCCCTGCTCAACTACACCAACGACTACCTCGTCGGCTATATCGATCCGTGGCTGGGGGCGCAGTTAATCCCTGGAACATCGGCGCTGATGATGGAAGCCGAGGGCTTCACAGGCCCCATGGTGTTCAACACCAACCAGCCGGAGGCCAACATCGATGTGGCCGTGGTCACACCTGCGGCCTACACCGCCGCAGATGCGCCAGAGGCACGGGTCACCACCACCTCCATCGGCATGGGGGTCACCGGCGCGGTGGGCGTGCCGGATCACCACTTGCAGGTGAAGGCCGGGCCGGGCTTCGCGCAGGTGATGTTCGATACGCTCTTCAATGGCAACACCACCATGCGCAGGTCATTTCAGATCCCGGGCGCATGGGTGGGCGGCACCACACCCTTCCGCTTCAGCATCCTGCACGATCTGCCGCTGGGCATCACCAGCCCGAACTACCTCGACTGGCAATCGGTGACCAATGTGCTGGTGCGCTATGCCCGCACGCTCAACGCCGTGGGCGCGCAGCCGGTGATGATGGAGGTGCCCAACGATGCATCGGGCCCCATCGCCCGGCTCGACATCGCCGGGTTCTCCGGAACGCCGGTGGTGTATGCCTGGGGCGATACCGTGCGCCGGATCGTGCCGGTGAATGGCACGGCCTGGCACGCCCTGTTCCCGCAGGCACCGGGCGGCACGGGCACCAAGGCCTTCCTGTTCGCGCAGGAATCCATCCAGCCCATCACCGCGCTGCGCAAGGCCACGCCCACGGGGTTCTTCACCGACTTCGGCCAGCTGGATGCGGATAGCGCGCTGCTGATCGTGGCGCACCGCAAGCTGTGGCAGGGCGCCACCGCCTACGCGAACTACCGGCAGAGCCTGGCGCCGCCGCGGCAGCGCCGCAGCACAGTGCTGGTGGACGCCGATGAATTGTATGACCAGTATGGCGCCGGGGTGCCCATGAACGCGGGCGCGATCCGCATGTGGTGCAAGCATCTGCTCGATGCGTGGAGCACGCCGCCTTCGGGCCTCTTCCTCATCGGCAAGGGGGTGAACACCTGGAACGCCTTCTTCACAGGCAACCCCAGCGTGCGGCCCGACGCCAACGGCGCCTATGCCCGGACCCTGGTGCCCACCTACGGCTTCCCCAGCAGCGACCAGTGCTTCACCACCGGGCTCAACTTCGATGCGCGGCGCATGGACCTCCCGGTGGGCCGCATCAGCGCCAACGAGAACGCGCAGGTGCTCGCTTACCTGGCCAAGGTGAGCGCCACCGAGGCGCAGGCCGCAACCCCGGCCATCTGGCAGAAGAACGTGATGCATTTCGCCGGGGGGTTCTTGCCGGGCGAGATCACCACCCACGACATCATCCTCGATGGCCTCGGGCAGATCGCCGCAGGGCCCAGCTTCGGCGCCAATGTGGCGTCGTTCAAGAAGAACACCTCGCAGGTGATCAGCACCATAGGGCTGGCCGCCGCCGATTCGGTGCGCCGGATCATCGAGGACGAGGGCGTCACGCTGCTGAACTTCCTCTCGCATGCCTATTCGAGCAGCTTCGATGTCACCATCGATGAGCCGCAGAACTACAACTGGGGCGGCAAGCACCCCATGCTCATCGGCAACTCGTGCTACATCGGCAATGTGCACCTGAACGGTCCATTCAGCACCACCGAGAATTGGACGCTCATGGCCAACGCGGGCCCCATCGCGTTCCTCGCGTCCACCCAGCAGGGATTCACGCCGTACCTCGTCCTGTTCACCAATAATTACTACGAGAGCTTCAGCCGCATCAACCATGGCGCCACCATCGGTGAGCACATGAAGCACGCGGGACTGCAGAGCCAGGTGCAGTGGCCTACGATGCCCATGCAATGGCACGTGCACACCTTCCACCTGGAGGGCGATCCCACGCTCGTCCTGAACACGCATCCCAAGCCCGATTACGCGGTGAGCGCGCCGGAGATCCTCTTCGAGCCGTCGCTCATCTCGGCCGATGTGGACAGCTTCACGGTGAAGGTGGTGGTGAGCAACCTGGCGCGCGCCGTGGATGGCCCCATCAATGTGGAGCTGCAGCGCAGCAATCCCGGCCTGGGGCCCCAGCCCATCAGCTACTTCACCACGCTCAGCAACGTGTACCTGCGCGATACGGCGGTGTTCCGCCTGCCCACACGCGGCTTCAGCGGCGGGCAAGGCACCAACCAGATCCGCGCACTGGTCGATCTCGCGCCCGATCAGGTGCCGGAGATGGACGACCAGTTCAACAACACCGCCAGCACAACCCTTTTCATCTCCAGCGGCGATATCGTTCCGGTGTACCCGTATGAATTCGCCGTGGTGCCCGACCCCACGGCGGTGCTGAAGGCCAGCACGGGCGATCCGCTGGCGCCGGTGCGCACCTACGTGTTCCAGATCGACACCACCGACACCTTCGATAGCCCGGTGATGGAATCGTTCACCGCACAGGCGCCGGGCGGCGTGGTGTCGTGGCAGCCGCAGGGCATCTTCGCGCTCAACGCCGCGCAGGACAGCACGGTGTTCTTCTGGCGCTGCAGCATCGATAGCGCCGCATCGGGCAACGGCCAGTACAACTGGTACGAGCGCTCGTTCCAGTACATCCCGGGGAAGCGCGGCTGGGGCCAGGCGCACATCTTCCAGTTCAAGAAGGACTTCTTCTCGGGCATCCGCCTGGACCGCGATGCGCGGGAGTTCCGCTTCGACGAGAGCGAGCGCAACGTGCGCGCCGCCGTGGCCGGCAGCATCAGCGGGCCGGGCACCAATTGGAGCATGGACCTGGATGCGCAGGATTACGGCGGCTGTGAAGGCGCACCGGCCTGGCACGTGGCGGTGATCGACCCGGTGACCTTCGAGGCCTGGGCCACGCGGTGGACCAACCCGCAGGGCGTGGTCGTCAACCCGAACAACAACTTCGGCAACAGCAACAGCGATGGCCAATGCCGCAATCGTCCGGAGAAGTACTTCAGCTTCAACTCGAATTCCGCCCCGCAGCTCGCCGGTCTGCAGAACATGCTGGAGAATGCCATCCCCACGGGCCATCACATCCTCATCTACTCCTGGCGGTACCTGAACAAGTTCGGCACAACGGCCGCCGGCGGAGCGGGCGTGATGCAGGCCCTGGAGGCGATGGGCGCCGGTCCTTTCGCGCAGGTGCCCGATAGCGTGCCTTACATCTGCTACGTGCGCAAGGGCTTCCCGGAGACCTTCCGCGACACAGCGGGCGTTTCGCCCACCGACTCGGTGAACCTGAGCATCTGGGTTCCCACGGCGTTCGCGCGGGGCGTGATCACCTCGGTGGACGCAGGACCGGCCTTCGATTGGCAGGGACTGTACTGGGATGAGCAGCCGAGCGATCAGTACGATACGACGCGCATCAAGCTGCAGGGGCTATCAACGGGCTCGGTAACCCCGGTGGAGCTGCTCGATGTGCCGAGCGAGCAGGATGAGGTGGTCCCCTTGGCGGTGGGCGCTGCACAGTATCCGGTGCTCCGCGTGCAGGGCCTGTTCTCCGACGCCAACGTAAGCGATGCCAAGCCCGCGCAGCTGAAGCGCTGGCACCTGCTCGGCAGCCCGGTGCCCGAATGCGCCATCCATCCGCCGCTGGGCTACTTCAATGGCCTAGACGGATGGCGCGAGGGCCAGATGGCCAAGGTGGCCGTGGCCGTGCAGAACATCAGCGAGTTCGACATGGACAGCCTGCTGATCGGCGCTTGGATCATCCGCTCCGACAACAGCAAGGTGGGCATCCATTACCGCCTGAACGCGCCGCTGCCGGCCGGCGCCTTCGTGGTGGATACCGTGCGCTTCAGCACCGTGGGCTTCGGAGGATGGAACACGCTGATGCTGGAGGCCAACCCCATCGACAGCGCCACCGGCAACTACCATCAGCTGGAGCAGTACCACTTCAACAATGTCGCCCTGTGGCGCTTCAAGGTGGAGGAGGACCGCGAGAACCCCATCCTCGATGTCACCTTCGACGGGCGGCGCATCCTCAACGGCGACATCGTATCGGCACGGCCGGAGGTGCAGATCACGCTCGATGATGAGAACATCGTGCGGCTGATCAACTCGCCCGCTGATACCGCGTTGTTCAAGGTATTCCTGCGCCGGCCGGGAGGGTCCTCGCTGGAGCGCCTCTGGTTCAGGGACGGCGAGGGCAACGAGCAGCTGCAGTTCATCCCGGCCAATGGCCCGCAGAACATCGCGCGCATCCTGTACCGTCCGCATTTCGCCGTGGATGGCGAGTACTGCCTCAACGTGCAGGCGTCGGACCTCAGCTTCAACATCGCTGGCGACAACGAGTACAAGGTCTGCTTCGAGGTGGTGAACAAGCCCACCATCACCGATGTGCTCAACTACCCGAACCCCTTCACCACGAGCACGCGCTTCGTGTTCACCCTCACCGGATCGGAGGTTCCCAGCCAGATGCGCATCCAGATCCTCACCGTGACCGGCAAGGTGGTGCGCGACATCACCATGGCCGAGCTCGGCCCGCTGCGGATCGGCCGGAACATCACTGATTTCGCGTGGGACGGCACGGATCAGTTCGGCGACCGGCTCGCGCGCGGGGTTTACCTGTACCGGGTGCAGGCCCGTTTGAACGGCGCCGATGTGGAGGTGCGCGAGACCGATGCCTCGCAGTACTTCACCAAGGGGTTCGGCAAGATGTACCTGATGCGGTAACGCCGCGGCGATCCCTGCGGATACTTTCGCCCGCATGCCACCCACACGTTCACGCGTGCTGCTATGGTCCGCGCTCAGCGGCCTGCTGTGGGCCCTGGCGTGGCCGGCGATCGGTGGCCTCGCCGCGCTGGCGTTCGTGGCCTGGCTGCCCATGCTCCAGGCTGAGCGGTTGCACGAGCAGCGCACGGCCGGGCGCCCTCGCGCCTTCTATCCATACGCGCTCACCGGCTTCCTGCTGTGGAATGCGCTCTGCTCCTTCTGGTTCTACCTGGTGAGCGAGCCCTTCGCCACCAAGGCGCTCAGCGTGGGCTTCCCGGTGATCGGCAACACCCTGCTCATGGGCATCCCCTGGTGGCTGCGCCGCGCGGTGAAGCGCCGCATGGGCGAGGGATGGGGCGATCTCGCGCTGATCGTCTTCTGGCTGGCAGGTGAGCGCCTCCATCACGCCTGGGACCTGCAGTGGCCGTGGTTCACGCAAGGCAATGTGTTCGGCACGATGCCTGAATGGGTGCAGTGGTACGAGATCACCGGTGTGCTCGGCGGCTCGCTGTGGGTGATGGCGGTGAATCTGCTGCTTCACCGCGCGCTGCTGGCCTGGGGCAGCAGCCGTGCGCGGGCCGTGCGCCTCCTGGCTGTCAGCGCTGCACTGCTCGTGCTGCCTTCAGGCGCCTCGCTCTGGCGCTATCACAGGTATCCGCTGCCCAAGGAAGGCGGTGTGGAAGTGGTGGTGGTGCAGCCCAATGTGGATCCCTACAAGGAGAAGTTCGGCGGCCTGGATCCGCAGGAGCAGTTGGAGCGCATGCTCGCTCTCGCCGAAGAGCGGGTCACGCCGAGCACGCGGCTCGTGGTGTTCCCCGAGACCGCGCTGCAGGAAGGCGTGAGCCTGCAATGGACGGATGGTGGTCTGGCGTTCACGGGGCTGTGGGAGAACGATCTTGAATCTTCGCGGAGCGTGCAGCGCCTCCGCGCCTTCCAAGCGGACCATCCGCATGCCGCCCTGCTCGTGGGCATGAGCAGCGAGCGCTGGTTCAAGGGCGGGGAGGAACGGCCGGTGACGGCGAGGGCCATACGCGATACGCCTTACTGGTATGAATCGTACAACGCGGCGCTGTGGATGCCCGCGCAGGGGCCCATCGAGAGTTACCACAAGAGCAAGCTGGTGGCAGGGGTGGAGCTCATGCCCTTCGAGGAGGTGCTGGGCCCGCTCGGCGAGTTCGCCATCGACATGGGCGGCACCATGGGCAGCCTGGGCCAGCAGGAGGAGCGCACCGTGCTGCGTGATGCCTCAACCGGCCTGGCCATCGCGCCGGCCATCTGCTACGAATCGGTCTTCGGCGAGCATCTGGCCGCGCACATCCGCCATGGCGCGACGCTCATCGCGGTGATGACGAATGATGGTTGGTGGGGCGATTCGCCCGGCTACAAGCAGCACCTCACGTTCTCCGCGCTGCGCGCCATTGAGCTGCGTCGCGATGTGGTGCGCTCGGCGAACACCGGCATCAGCTGCATCGTGGATCAGCGCGGCGATATCCGGCAGGCCACGGCGTGGTGGGAGCCGGCCGCATTCAGCGCGGTGGTGCATCCGAGCACGGTCCTCACCTTCTTCGCCCGCCATGGCGACCTCATCGGACGTGCCGCGCTGGGCGCCTCATCCGTGCTGCTGCTGATGCTGCTGCTCTGGCGCTTCCGGGGCAGGGTTCAACGCACCGGGATGCGGACGGCTTGAGGCCCATCCTCGGCCAGAAGGCTCACCAGGTACACGCCCGTGGCCATGATGCGCTGGTCGATGATCAGCGGGTTCAGGCCCTCCAGGAGCGATACGCCGCCCTGCTCGAACACCACCCGGCCCGCCGCATCGGTGAGCCTGAGTGATGCGCGCTGGTCGCGCGCGCTGAGCACCATCACCTGGATGCTGCCGCCGGCATCCCACGCGCTCACGATGGCGGTGCTGCCGATGCCATTGCACGCCGCCGCCTGAACCGGGCTGAGGGTGCGGCTGCCGTCTTCATCAAGCTGCCTGATGCGGTAGTACCCGGTTCCGAATGGCCGCTCATCGGTGAACGCGTAGTTCACCACCAACTGGGAATTGCCCGCAGCCGCCACCGTGCCGATCTCCTCGAATACGAGCCCGTCGGCGCTGCGCTCGATCACGAAGTGCGAGGCGCCCTGCTCCGATGCGGTGGCCCAAATGAGCCGCACGCGGCCCTCATGGCATTCGGCGTCGAATGCGATGAGCTCCACCGGAAGGGGCTCCAGGATATTGCTCAAGGTCCAGGAGCGGAAGAAATCGGCGGGGGGCACATTCA
>CAZJTB010000101.1:0-7829 GCA_964548485.1 uncultured Chryseobacterium sp.
ATCTGCCAATCAACCCCGGTAAAGCTTCCGGATACGAACAAGGTATCACCCCATTGCGCTGCGGAAGAGACCTCTTGGTTGAATATGCCGAGGGTGTCCCACACACCATTGATGTTGCACACCAATCCGTTCCGCCAAGGACTTGGCGCATCTTCAGGCACAAAAGTTCGCCCACAGATGCAAAAGACATCCTCCTCATCATTGGTGTAGAACTGCCAGAGTTGTTCCACCACGACGGGCAGGCCGGCGGGTGCCCAGTATTGTGCAGCGGCCGAGAAAGGAAGGCATGGAACCAATGCCATGCACCACATTTTGGCGCGCATCATGGCTATTCTGATTTAGTGCGTGAGGTGCAGCTTGGCAATCTGGCCCTGCTGCATCACGCTGATGAAATAGATGCCCTCACTAACCGCAGGCCGCGGCACGTGCGCCATGCTGCCGTTGCATGCTGCGCACGTGCGTTGCACGATTCGCCCCGTGGCATCAAGAATGTTCACCTCATGCGTTCCGATGGGCAACCCGGTCAGCGCAATGCGGTCACTCTCGAGGAAAGCCATCAGACGATTCGAGAGAGCAGCATTTCTTTCCGGCATGCTAGTGAGAGCAGATGCACAGAAGCGGGTGATGAAGGCATCGGCGGTGGCGTTGCCTTGGAAGTTGGGAACATCGCCATACGTGTCCGTGAAGTGGACGCCGGGCACCTGTGTATCGTGAAGGGGGAAGTAGCTGGTGAAGTGCAGTCCGTCGAAATGCATGGTGTTCTTGCTGGTGTAACCTGCCGCATACAGGTCGCCATTGCGCCGCAGCAGGGTGCTAATGCCCTCATGAAAGGCACCTGCTTGCCCCCCGAAATAGCTGCACCAGGCGAGCCAGTGGTCCGGGGTGAAGCACATGACGAACATGTCCGAGATCTCTGGGACCACGGTAGGTGGCGGTCCAGGGTCAAAAGCGAAAATATCGAGCTGAATCACGTTGGAGTAGAACAGATCTTCAAGCTGTGACAAGGGCAACGACAGGTCGCGCGTGCGACCGGCCACGTATAGGTTGCCGGTCTCATCAAAGTGCAGGGTGCGCACTTCGTTCATGTATGCGAAGTCGTTGCCGGCCAGGTAGGTGCTCCAGATCAGTGACCGGTCCGCAGCTGCGAAGCGTGCAAGGAAGCTGTTGCTCGCTGACTGAAGCGCAGTATCGTCGTACCAGCCTGGACCTTCCACGATTGGCAGCCCTTTGGAGAGGAGGCTGCCTCCGATGATAATGTCTTGCGTTGAAGGATCCAAAGCGAGCCCTTTACCCCACATGGTCATGATGCCGAGGCTGGGGTCCAGATCAGCTGCGAAACAGGTGCCCCATTTCTGTGTTCCATTCAACGTGAATTCAGCAACGAAGCACTCGCGGAACTCACCGGCGAATTCGCGGTCCCAAGCGCTGGTGCCGCCATCCACGGTGATCATGTCGGCGCTCTCCGTATCACCCGCGATCACCACCTTGCCAACGCCCACCACCACTTCCTTGGCCTTGTCGTCTCCGTTGCCACCATAAGGTGTTACCCAAAGCGTGCGGTCGGCCTCGTTCAGCAGGATCACGAAGGCATCGAGCCCGCCAGCGTAAGGGTAATGCGCGCTGCCGGTGGGTGCGGTCTCCTGTTCCGCTGGGAGAGTGCCCATGGTCTGCCCGGTGAGGTAGAGCCGCTCGTCCTCATCCTTGGCCATGCCATGAATCTGCACATCGGAATCGCCTAAGTAACTAGACCAGATTCGTTTACCGTGGTCATCGGGGTTGGTTTCATCGTTGTTGAAACTGGCAATGAAGCCTTTGTAGGTGCCGTTGGAGTTCGAGCCATTGAAATATGCTGGGTTATTCGCGAAGGTGCTCAGCGTATTCGAGTCCGTGCTGCCGGCCATGTACACAGTAGGAGGTTCTGAGTTGTCCTTCACCACGACCGCATTTGCGATAGTGATATCGCCGCCTTGGCCGCCCAGGAAGGCGCGCCAGACCATGCGGTCCTGCTCGTCCATCTTCACCACGAAGGCGAGGTTGCCGCCGGTATTGGGGTAGGCGAAGGTGCCGGGCGCAGCAGGGAATTCCAATTCCCCGCTGCCCGTCCGTCCGGCCACGAAGTAGTTGCCTTCGGCATCTTGGGTGCTGCTGGTGATCACATCGCTCTGGTCGCCGCCGAAGTAGGTGCTCCAGCAAAGACCGGGCGTTTCAATGGGGCCTCCACCGCCGCCGGGGGGCGGGCCGATCTGGAGAACAAGCGGAAGCTCCGGATCGTAGCCGTCGAAGGTGAACTTCGAGACGGAGAGCAGGCTGTCCAACTCGTAGCTCGCATTCCACGGGAGCGGCATCACAGTGCTCGCGGAATCGCATTGGAAGGCGATGGCTTCCTCGAACTTGATCCAAGTATCGCCGAACAGCAATTTCAAGGCACCGTCCCAATCGATCGCGATATCGTCCTGCCCATTGAATTGCAAGGTGATGTCGAGCGGGTCGCTGCCCGGATGGCACACGAAGGCCATCTTCTGCCCCGTTGGCCCACTGTAGAAGTGCAGGTCGATTCCGGGATAGATGTTCTCGTACACGAGGCGGTTGTAACCGGATACATGTTCAACGCCTAGGTTTCCAGTCCAGGCCGTGTAATAGTGCTGCACGAAGGGCTTCACGGCGTACGCTGTGGGCTCGATGTCGTTTGCGTTCGGCCCCACGCATTTCATGTCTAATCGGTATAAGGTGTCCGGCACGGCGATAGAGGTGTCGCGCTTTGCCAGGACGAACGAGGCAACGCCTTTGCGTTGGAAGTACACCCGCGGCGAGGCGCCCTGCGTGTAGTAGAGCACGTCTGAAGCGATTAGCTCCTGCGTGGTCTTCACCTGCTTCTTGTTTTCCCAGAACCCGATGGCGTCTTTCAAGGCCTCATTGAAATAATCGGGTGGGAAGTCGGGCTGCGCGAGGACAGATATCCCAAGGAGCATCAGGACCAGGACTAGGCTGGGGCGTTGGGCGTCATGGCAAAGGGATTGGGAGCGTGAATGTAAACGCCCAGCTCAGGAAAGCAAATCCGGCAGGTGGACCGTTAGGCTTCGTTCTTCTGCAGCCGGCTTAAGCTGCTGTACAAGCCGTTCGCATTCGCGATCAGCTCCTCGTGCGTGCCGCTCTCGGCCACCACGCCCTTGTCCAGCACGAGGATGCGATCGGCATCGCGGATGGTGCTCAGGCGGTGCGCGATCACCAGGCTCGTGCGGCCCTTCATCAATTGCTCCAAGGCTTCCTGCACCAGGCGCTCGCTCTCGCTGTCCAATGCGCTGGTGGCCTCATCGAGGATGAGGATCGCGGGGTCCTTCAGCACCGCGCGGGCGATGGCGATGCGCTGCCGCTGGCCGCCGCTGAGCTGGATGCCGCGCTCGCCCACGATGGTCTTGTAGCCGTCGGGGAAGGAGGCGATGAAAGCGTGCGCGTTCGCCTTGCGAGCAGCGGCCTCGATCTCGGCATCGCTCGCTCCAGGTCTGCCGTAGGCGATGTTCTCGCGGATGCTTCCGCCGAAGAGCAGCACCTCCTGCGGCACGATGGCCATGCGGTCGCGAAGGGCCGATAGGTCGTACTCACGCGCATCGTGGCCATCGATGAGCACACGTCCGCTCACAGGATCATAGAAGCGCAGCACCAGTGAGGCCACCGTGCTTTTGCCCGCACCGCTGGGGCCTACCAGCGCGATGCGCTCGCCGGGCTTCGCTGCGAAGCTCACTTCGCGTAGCACGGGCACATCGGCGCGACTGGCGTAATGAAAGGCCACCTGCTCGAAGGCGATGGCGCCCTTCAACTCCAACGCGGCCTTGCGCTCTTCCAGGGTCACCGGCTCCGCGCCTTCCTCTTGCAGGTCCATCAACCGCTCGCTGGCACCGATGGCCTTCAGCATGCGGTTCACCAGCTCGGGCAGTCCGCCGATGCTGGCCCCGATGAACATGCTGTACAGGATGAAGGTGAAGAGCTCGCCCATGCTGATCTCGCCCGCCGGCAGCATGCGCACGCCGCGCCAGATCACCAGCACGATGGCGCCGAACATGCACAGGATGATGAAGCTCACGAAGGCGCCCTGCCAGCGCGCGCCCTTCAGCGCCAAGCCGCGCGCCTCCTGCACCGCCTTGCTGTAGCGCAGGGCCTCCCACCGCTCGTTCGCGAAGGCTTTCACATTCTGGATGCCCTGCAGCGTCTCGTCCACGATCACGCCGGTATCGGCGATGCGGTCCTGCACCTGCTTGCTGAGCTTGGTCACGAACCTGCCGAAGAAGACCGCCACCAGCGCCACCACCGGGATGATGGCGAGCATGGTGAGCGTGAGGTCGATGCTGACCTGCGTGAGCAGCACGATGCCCGCCACCACCACGATCAACTGCCGGATCAACTCCGCGAGGTTGGTGGTGAGCGCATCCTGCAGCATGGCGATGTCGGCGCTGATGCGGCTGTTGAGCTCGCCCACGCGGCGCTGCGCGAAGAAGGCCATGGGCAGCTTCAGCAGATGGCCGTAGGTGTCGGTGCGCAGCCGCGCCAGCATGCCCTCGGTGATGCTGCTGAACAGGTAGATGCGGAAGAAGCCGAAGAAGGCCTGCGCCGCGAAGACCGCCAGCAGCGTGAGCGCGACCTCATCGATGCGTTTCAGCAGTTCGGTCTGCGCGCCGGCATCGCCGCGCGCGGCATCCACCAATTGCCCCAGCAGCAGCGGGAAAAGGAGCGAGAGCCCCGTGGTGACGAAGAGCAGCAGCAGTCCGCCCGCGAAGGCCAACCGATACGGCTTCAGGTAGCGGAACACGCGCGTGGCCTTGCGCAGCGTGGCGCGATCCAATTTGGGGCGCGGGGCGTCGGCGAAGGCGGCGGCGGAGCGGCGGGAGGCCATAGGGCTCAGCCGTGGATTTCCTTCATCCGGTCGGCGATATGGTCGAAGAGGTTCCCCAGCGGCTTCTCCACCATCATCTTGATGAAGGGGTTGAGGTCAGCGTTGAATTCCTGCCAGGCGATGGTGGCGCCGTTCTCTTCCTTCAGGAAAACATCAAGCGTGAAGGGGAAGGGGCTGCGCTCGGTGGCCTTCATCTTCACCAATGATGGGGCCTCGCCGCCGTCGAGCATGAGGCCGATGGTGGCTGCGCCCTGCACCTTGAAGGAGCAGCTCTGGCCGTCGCTCTGCCATTCGCTGATGCGGCTGCTGGGCAGCAATTGCTCGAAGTTGTTCATGTCCTGAAGGAAGGCATGCAGCTCGGCAGCGGGTTTCGCGATGGTCACTTTCTTGCTCTCGATGCGGGTCATGCGGGGCCGTTGATTTGCGCGCGAAAGTAGGTGGTGGGTTGGGGGCTGAAGGTTGGGGGTTGAATGCTGGAGGTTGTAGGTTGGCCGAACGGAGTTCAACCCCCAACCTGCCTTCGGCTCAACCTGAAACCCCCAACCTGCGGCCATGCTCACCATTCGCGTTTACGGAATCCTGCTTCATGAAGGGCGCTTGCTCGTGGCCGATGAGCTCATCAAGGGGCGACGCATCACGAAGTTCCCAGGCGGCGGGCTGGAGTACGGCGAAGGACTGAGGGACTGCCTCATCCGCGAGATCCGCGAAGAGGTGGGCGTGGAGGCGCTCGACCAGCAGCATTTCTACACCACCGACTTCTTCCAGCAGAGCGCATTCCACAGCACGCCTATGCAGGTGGTGAGCGTGTACTACACCTTCCGGGTGGCGCATCCGGAGGCCATCCCGGTGGTGGCTGAGCCCTTCGCGGGCATCACGGGGCCGGGCGATCAGGAGGTGTTCAGGTGGATCGATTTGGCGCGCTCGAAGGAAGAGGACCTTTCGTTGCCGATCGACCGCCATGTGTGGCGGATGCTCCGAGCCTAGGCCCCCAGTCGCTTCATCACCAGCCCGGCCACTTTCTCGATGAGCGTTTCCGGCTCCCAGGTGCGCCATTCCAGGGCGTTCAGCTGGCCGCCCATCAGGAAGTATTGGTCGATGTTGGCCGCTTGGAGGTCCTCCACCACATGCGGGCGGAAGTTGAGCAGCGCGATCCAGCCGCCGGCGTCGCTGGCCTCCTCGAACCACTCGCTGTAGTATTCATCATCGCTGCTGTGGAAGTTGAGCACGTTCTCGCCGATGAGCACGAACCGGCTGATGCCCTGCGCCATAAGCTCTTCGATGATGTTGCGCTTCAGGGTCATCACATCGTTGTGCAGCAGGTCGTTCCACTCGCCGATGAGCTCGATGATGGCCGCGCCTTCCTCGTAATCGGTGAAGAGCAGCTTCATGTAGAGCGTGCTGCTGCCGAAGGCGTCCCACTGCGGATGGATGAGGTGGTCGTACACCGCGTTGGTGAAGTAGAGCTCGCTGTGCTCGGCGCCGAAGAAGGGCGAGCGCTCATCCTCTTCGGCCATGTATTTGTGCCGCCAGTTCCAGAAGGGCTCGATGTCGTGCATGCAATCCGCGCTCAGCCCTTCAGGCGGGCCATCTCGATCGCGCTGGAGCAAAGATCATGTTCCGCCGCCTGCCGGTTGCTGGCCACCACCAGGGTGCGGCCGTCCATGTGCGCGCGGAGCAGCTCGCGGAACCAGCTTACGGCCTCCGCATCCAGGTTGCTCGCGGGCTCATCGAGCAGGAGCAGCGGCGTTTCGCTCAGGATGGCGAGCGCGAGCTTCAGGCGCTGCTTCATGCCGCTGCTGAAGTGCTGCACGGGCTTGTCCAGCGCCATGTCCAGATAGGCGATGCGCGCCACGTCGTTGGCGGTGATGCTGGCGCGCAAGGGCTTGAAGCGAAGGTGGAAGTCGATTGCTTGGCGCAAGGTGAGCTCCTCGTAGAGCCCGAGGTAGGGCGCGGCGATGCTCACGTGCCGGTACACCTCGTCGTCGGCCACTGTCTTGCCGTTGAGGCGGTGCGTCACGGATCCGGAGGTGGGCACCAGGGCGCCGGCGATGAGCTGGATCAGTGTGCTCTTGCCGCTTCCGTTCGGCCCAAGGATGGCGGTGCGGCTGCCGGATTCCAGCGTGCGTGTGACATCGCGGAAGATGACCTCGCGACCGAAGGACTTGGATATGCCCGCGAGCGTTACTTCCATGGGATTGTGAGATCCATGTAGCCATGAGTGCCATGTGGCCACGAATGCCAAGCGCCCCTGAGCTCCATGAGGCCATGAATGCCATGCGACCATGAGCTCCAAGTGGCCATGGCATTCATGGGGACAAGAAGCTCATGACGCGGGGGAGGGCTGGTCATTTCCGGCGCTGCTGCTTGATGCGCAACCTGGTGGTGTGGATGATGCTGTTGAAGAGCGGGAACAGCCTCCGCACCCGGGCCACGAGCTCTTCGTTATGGGGGTAGTGTGCCATGCGATGGCAGAGGGTCAGGCGGAAGTCGGTCTCCTCCAGCTCCTTGAAGCCGATCTTCAGCTTGTGGATGAAATCCGCGGCGCTCTCCGCCTGCTGCGCCTCGCGCGCCTGACTGCCCGGAGAGGTGCCGCTGCGCAGGATCTGGTCGGCGAAGACCGGATTGATGCTCCGGAGTCGCTCGCAGTAATGCAGGATCATCAGCGCGAGCTCGAAGGTCTCCTCGACGAGGGCGTTCCGCCGGGGTGCATGCGCGTAACTGGCAGCGGGCTCAGCGGCATCATCCAAAGGGAACGACGCCGACCACTCGGCTGCATTGAAGTCTTCCCAACCATCCTGATGATCCATGTCCGCGAAGCTACTCGGCCGCCTCAATTCCCTCGCCACAGCCCGGCGGATCCATGGAATCATGCCCCACGGAATCATGGCCACATGTCTTCAAGGAATCATGGAATCATGGCCCCATGTAATCATGGAATCATGGC
>CAZJTB010000102.1:0-7789 GCA_964548485.1 uncultured Chryseobacterium sp.
GATGGGCCGCCTTCTTTCGTTTGTTCCATCTCTTGGCCGCGCACATCTTTGTTACAGCCATAGATACTGCCATGCGCCAATCCCTGTTCACGCTCGTCACCTTTCTTGTTGCGGCTTTGCACACTGGAGCCCAGCCCGGCACGCTCGACCTCAGCTTCAATCCGGGAGACTTGGGCTTCAAGCACGGTGATGGCTTCAATAGCACGGTGTTCACTGTGGTGGAGCAGCCCGATGGGAAGGTGCTCGTAGGAGGTGACTTCACCTCCTTCGGTGATGTGACGGCAAGCCGCTTCATCCGGCTCAACGCGGATGGCACTCCCGATGCGGGCTTCAACATTGGCTCCGGAGCCAGCGGCAGTGTGAGGAGCATCATGTTGTTGCAGGATGGGCGGATCCTGTTGGCCGGGGGCTTCCAGTCGATCAATGGCGTGCCACGCAGGTGAGTGGCCATTCTCTTACCCGATGGTTCCATCGATCCATCCTTCGATCCCGGCGAAGGTCCCAATGCCGATGTGGAGAGGGCCATTCCACTGGCCAATGGTAAAGTGTTCATCGGTGGTTGGTTCACCACGATCTCCGGCTCCAATGCTGTCCGCTTGGCGCGGCTCAACGCGGACGGGACCCTGGACCCTTCCTTCAACGTGGGCACCGGTCCTTCCAATGGCATCTCCGACATGGTGTTGCAGCCCGATGGAAAGCTGCTTGCCTGTGGGTCGTTCCAGACGGTGAACGGCACCAATGCCCGGGGCGTGGTGCGCCTGCTGGCCTCCGGCGCCGTCGATAACACCTTCGGTACAGGTACCGGCCCGACATTCGATGCGGTCGTAAGCTCCATGGCCTTGCAGCCCGATGGGAAGATCATCATCGGCGGCAGCTTCACCCAGTTCAACGGCGCCAACCGCAGGCGCATAGCGCGCCTCAATGCCACCGGCAGCGTGGACACCTCCTTCCAGCCGGGCACAGGGGCGGATAACTCAGTGATCGACGTGGCCCTGCAGCCCGATGGCAAGGTGCTGGTGACGGGCACATTCATCAGCTTCAACAACCTGCCCCGGCAGCGCCTGGTGCGGCTCCAGGCGAACGGTGTCGTTGACAACACCTTCGTGCCGGTCGACGGCTTGAACAGCCCTGGCTTTGCGTTCCACGTGGCCCCGGATGGGCACTTTCTGCTGGGGGGCAGTTCATCAAGTACAACGGGCACTTTCAACTGCGGATCATCAAGGCGTTCGCGGATGGTGCGGTGGACACGTCGTTCATGCCCAATACCGGCTTGAACGGGGTCGCTTATGCATTGGCCCGGCTGCCCGATGGCCGCATCCTGGCGGGCGGCGAGTTCGCCAAGTACAACGGGGTTACCCGGCGCGGGCTGTGCCGCGTTTGGCCCGATGGCGCCATCGATACGAGCTTCGACACGGGCGAAGGCTTCAACGATGAGTTGCGGGCCGTGGCCATCCAGCCCGACGGCCGCGTGGTCGTGGCGGGGTACTTCACCCGCTTCAACGGCGTGGTGCGCAACCGGATCGCCCGGCTCATGCCCAATGGCAGCCTGGACGTGAGCTTCGATCCAGGTGCTGGTCTGTCGGAGGGTGGGCTTGAAGTGTTGTTGCAGCCCGATGGGAGGATCCTTGTGGGTGGGGTCTTCCAGCAGGTGGCCGGTGTGAACAAGCGCGGTATTGCCCGCTTCAACAGCGATGGAAGCCTGGACGCCACGTTCACCGGATCGGGTGTGAACGGCGATGTGGAGGCCCTGGAATTCGACTACGACGGCCGGCTGCTGGTGGGCGGCAACTTCACCAGCATCAATGGGGTGAACCGTACCGATATCGCTCGGCTGTTGCCCGATGGCACGGCGGATCTGACCTTTCAGGCACCAGCCTCGAACGGGACCATCCATGACATCATCGTGCAGCCTGACAGCCTGGTCTTGATCGGGGGGACCTACGATCAAATGGGTGCGACCAGCCGCAAGGGCGTGGCCCGCCTGGGGATCAATGGGTCGCTCGATCTGGGATTCAATTATTCCGTGGTGAACTCGGTCGATTTCCATGCAATGGCCATGCAGCCCGATGGGCGTATCCTCGCTGCCGGCTTATCCACCAGTTTCGGAGGGAATCCGCAGTACGGGTTTGTGCGCCTGATGCCGAACGGGGTACTGGATCCAAGCTTTGTGGTCGGAGCGGGCCACAGCAATGTGGTTTTCGCGCTCTTGCTCCAAGAGGATGGCAGCCTGTATATCGGTGGAAGTTTCTTTGACTTCGCTGGCATCGGCCGCAACCGGTTGGCACGCATCAATGGCGACTTCACCACGTCCATCACCACCCAAGGTGTCGAAGCGCAACATGCCTGGCCGAACCCCTGCGCGGATCTCCTGCACTTGGCGCAACCCTTCCACGGGGAGCTGTTCGACATCCGCGGTGCTCAGCTTCGCACCGTCAAAAACGCCCGTGTACTGCCTGTCCAAGACCTGACGCCCGGCGTGTACCTGCTGCGCACCAGTACTGGTGAAGTGACGCGGTTCTTCAAGGAGTGATCCAACCTGCACACGAAGAAGGCGGTCCGGATGGGCCGCCTTCTTCGCTTGATCCGAGTAACCGAGCTCAGGGAAGGACACCCAGTGCAATGCTCGAAGCAATATTGGGGCTGTCCGGATTGACATCCACTGTGCGGGTCTTCGGAATAACGACCAGGTCCATGTCCTCCATGGGAATGGCACCCATCAGCACTTGGTCGCCCATGACCAAGGCTCCTGTAAATCCGGTCCTGTTCTTGAACTTGATCTCGATCGGCCCTACATAGGGCACGAGTTTTCGGCTGCCATCGGCGAGGGCGACCTCCTTTTGGTCGATCGCCTCCAACTTAAGTTGGATCCGTACGTGTTCCGGTATGCACAAGTGTACTGCGCCGGTATCCACCAACGCGGTTACAGGCACAGGTTCAAGTTCCGGTAGCTTGGGGTTTTTCAGGATGAGATGACCATTGACCAGTCCCATGGTGCCAAGATACATGAAAGCGACTGGTGCTCCGCGTCACCTACAAGCTCTTCCGGGCCTCCATCATCGCCTCCAGGATGGCATCGCGCTCACGGAGCATTTCGTCTTTCCGCTCCTTGGGCACAGCGAATTGGAAGCGCAGCACACGCGCGAAGCGCTGGAACTCGGTCCAGTACCACATGACCGTATAGCCTGCGATCGGTAGCGCGATGAGGAATAGTAGGGCGGTCCACATGCGCGGATCGATGAACCGATGGAAGGCCCATACCTCAAGACCGTACAGCAGGGGGAAGCAGACCAGGCCGACGAGCATCTGCACCGGGGCCTTGTACTCGATCTCCATGCGCGAGGCCTTGAACACGAGCGAAGGCAGGATGTATGGGATGTAGTTGGTGACCAGCCCGAGGAAGTACACGGGGGCCAGCAGGACCAGCTCCGCGAGGTAGGCAAGGGATAGCAGCGTGAAGCTCTTCCGCCGGTAGGCATCGGTGAGGAAGCCAGGCGTGATGCGGTCGGTACGCAGCGCAGCGAAGAATGCGCGCAGCAGTGCACTGGTGCGTTCGTAGAGCTCCGGTCGCACGGTCTTCAGGTGATGCAGCGCATCTGCGAGTTGCTTACGCACCAGGAGCGAGCGCTTGGGGGCCTCGTGCAGGTCGGCCTCGGGCGAGGCGTAGGTAGTGTAGAAGGTGTGCGTCTTGATCAGCAGGTCCTCTTGGTCCTTCCCGGTGGTCCACGGCAACTTCCTGACCAGCGCACTGCGGATGTCAGTGGTCAGGGCGGTCACGGCCCCGGCTTCATCCCGTTGATGGAGCTCCTTGTATGCTGTGGCCGAGATCGGCTTGCCCACCGTGACACGCACCATGCTGCGGAACTGGATGGCATCGGAATAATCCAGCGCGACGGGAACGATCACCAGCTCGCCAGGCCCCGGATAGCTCAGTGCGATGCGCGCCGTGCCGGTCTTGATTTCGCGAAGGTTGATCTCGTAATGGCTGCTGCCCTCGGGGAAGATGAGGAGCGTGCCGCCCTGCTGCAGGTAGGCATGGCACTGGGCGAAGGCTTGCGTGTTGTCAGGCTTCTCGCCGGGTGCCACATCCTTTTTGCGGTAGATGGGGATCACGTGGAAGTAGCGGAAGAAGCGGATCAGGAAGTTGTTGCTGAACAGGACGGCGTTGGCCACGAAGCCCACCTGTTGCTTCATCACCAAGCCGACGAGAAGCGGGTCCATCAGCGTGTTGGGGTGGTTGGCCACGACGATTGCCGGGCCACGCACGGGGGCATTGTCGCGCCCTTCCACCACGATCCGCTTGAAGAAGACCGCCGTGCTGATCCGCACCAGGGTTTTGATGAGCGCGTAGAGCATGGGGATGAATGGGGGCGCCGGCGGACAGGTACTTGGTGAGCGGTATGGGTCAGGTAAAGTTGGCCATTCAGACCTTGCCTTCGCTTGATGGCATCGCTGCAGGCGATGGAGCTGGGTCCCTTCTGCTGGGCGAAGCACGAAGCGCAGAGGAAGGCGAGCGCTCCTCATGGGCACTTCCTGGTCAATGTGCGTGTCCGGATGGCCTTGGGTCTGATTGGAGCGCTTGACCTGACCGTTGGCCCGCGGCGATACGTGAACCGGACCTACATTTCCAAGCGGGCAGAACCATTGCATGCACCATGCGCAAGACCATCCGCAAGCTCGTCCTGGGCTCTAACAAGCGATCAACCGAAGCGGCGCACAGCACCTTGCGCAAGCGCTGGGAGAACGTGGGGCATATCTGGAACAACACCTACGATGAGGACGCCGGGCTTGAGAAGCTGGCGAGGTTGCTGCTGGCCTTGTCGCAGTTCGCATTCCCCGGCGCCTACATCAAGCACCTCTTCTGGCGCAAGGGCCCCTTGGTGCAGGACCTGGTCACCGAGCTCTATGTGCTGGCGAAGACCGCGCTGCCCCTGGTGGCGCTGTGGCAAGGCTGGTACACGCACGCGCCCGTCATCTGGCTGGTGGCGTGGCTCACGCTCGAAACGCTGTTCTACATACCCACGCTCATCTTCGCCAGCGATGCGCTCCCATCGCCCCGCTCGTACCGCCGGGCCAAGCTGCTCATCTTCGTCAACTATCTGGAGGTCGTGTTCGCCTTCGCGGCATTCCACATGGCGGGGCAATACTTCAATGCGCCCCTGAAGGCTTGGTCCGACGCGGTGTACGTGAGCTTCGTCATCACCAGCACCATCGGATTCGGCGAGTACTTCCCGGTCTCGGGAGTCGGCAAGCTCATGGTGGCCCTGCAGTCGCTCTTCTACCTCAGTTACATCGCGCTCTTCATCAGCTTCTTCAGCCTGGGCCACAATCGGGGCTACTTCGAGCGGCTGAACAAATAGCGATGAGCCATATGCACTCCTGGCTCGCCCCGCTGCACGATGCCTTCAAGCGCAACCGCGATGCGGGTAACGCAGCGGCCATGGAGGCCTACATGAAGGGCATTGCGCCTTTCTTCGGCATCAAGGCCACCGAGCGCCGCGCGCTGCTGAAGGAGCACCTCGCGCTGATGGGCCCGCCGCCATCGGACGAGCTGCCCGCCATCTGCCGCTCGGCCTTCGCTTGCAGCGAGCGCGAGCTGCATCATGCCGCCGTGGACCTGCTCGCGAAGCACGCGAAGAAGCTCACCCCGGATGACCTGCCCTGGATCGAGGAGCTGATCACCACCAAGAGCTGGTGGGATACCGTGGATGCGCTCGCCGTGCATGTGGTGGGCGTGATCCTCAAGCGGCACCCGCAGGCCATCGCGAAGTGGAACAAGCGCTGGATCACGAGCCAGGACCTGTGGCTTAACCGCACGGCCATCCTGTTCCAGCTCAAGTGGAAGCACGACATCGACCGCGCGCTGCTCTTCGCCAACATCGAGCGGCACGCTGCGCATCCGGACTTCTTCATCCGCAAGGCCATCGGCTGGGTGCTGCGCGAGCTTTCCGCAACCGATCCGGATGCGGTGCGCGCTCTCGTGCGGTCGCGAAAGCTGTCGCCGCTGAGCGCGCGCGAGGCGCTGCGCAAGCTTGGTTAGGGAGCCTTTCGTGGCGAGATTAGGTTCGCGAACAGCCGATACGCGCCCGGCACCCCCGCCGGTAATTGCCGGAAGAAGCTGATCCCTGTGTACACGAAGCGCCCCTTGCCGTGATCGCAGGTGATGAGAGCGCCGGTGAGCGGCTGCTCGCCGGGATCGTTCCACGCGATGAGCGGGGTGTAGTTCGTGCCGAAGTCGCCGGCGAAGTAGAGGCCCCGCTCCTGCACCCAGCCCTCGAAGTCAGTGGTGGTGATGGCGTTCGGCGTGGTGAGCAGCGGGTGCTTGGGGTCGAGGAAGGTGGGGGGCGCTTCTTCCACCGTCACGCGGTCGCGGGTGATCTTGAAGGGGTGGGGGCCGAGCGTGCTGGGATCGATCTGGAAGTCTTCCACACCGGAGACCGCGAAGCGCGGCGTGGTGTTGTACTGCACGATCAGCGTTCCGCCTTGCTCCACGTATTGCAGCAGCAGCGGGTGCAGCTCCTTCATGCCCTTGGTGGCGTTGTAAGCGCGGATGCCGGTGACGATGGCGTCGTACTTCCGGAGCTCCTCCAGCTTGGCCGAAGCGGGCCCTACGAATTCCACGGCCACGCCCAGTTGTTCCATTGCCTGCGGCACCTCATCGCCCGCGCCCTTCACGTAGCCCACGCGTTTGGCGGTGGTGGTCACATCCAGCGGCACCAGCTTCACCTCGGCGGGCGTGTAGTACACCTGCGGCATGATGTGCGGGTAGTCGATCTCGTGCAGCGTGCGGTCGGCGGTGCCCTTGGGACCTTTGAAGGTGAACTTGGCCGGACCTGCCTGTGCGTCGCCTTCGGGCTTCAGGGTGAAGGTGAAAGTCTGCCGCTCATTGCGTTTGGTGATGTGCACATCCCAGGAATCGCGGCTGGCGATCCACCCTGCAGGCGGCACCATGCTCACTTGTCCGACGAGGCTGTCCGTGAGCGCCTCCACCTCCACCGTAATGCTTTGCGGGCCACCTCGGGCAATGAGCACATCGCTCCTCGGGATCACCGAGGCCACGGGTGTGACGTATACCGGACGGATGCGCTCGCCGGCAACGCGGTCGACCCATTTGTAGGCGACTATTGGGGCGGAATTGAAAGGGACGTTTTCATAGGACAAACTCAACCGAGCAGAGCGTTGAGCATTCCATGTGGGGTAGCCGATTCGGGCATTGTCGTTGACCACGTGCAGCCCTCCGTGGGTGTTGTCAAGCCAGTATGGGGATGTCACGCTGCCTAGTCGACAGGTGAGCGACTCCGACCATTGTTGATCGAAAAACGAGGGCACCTCATTCTTCCAACCATCACAATCGAAGCCTGCTTCATACACGGCTGCTTTTCCTGGGCTGCGATTGATGACGCTCAGAGTGGTGGCGACGGAGTCACTGACAGAAACGTAAGGGCTAGTCGATAACGCTTCCGTTACGATGCCGGCACAAGCTAAAGCAAGCGTGTTCAAGTCATTCAGCTTGTACCCGAAGGGGCTATCGTGCACAACGCAATTGTGCATCGATTCATTGATCATTTCGAGCTTCTGAATCGATCCGTATGGTCGAGCCGGTTGAAATGAACTAATGGTTTCTTGGATCGCAGTAGTGATCGCACTGCCTCCCTTCACCCGCCCCCACGTCATGTCGATTCCCTCGAAAATGTCCTTCCCCTTCGGCCGGTCACCTTTCACCAGCTTCGGGTACTCCAGCATCTCCCCGCGCGTTTCTGCCGCGCCAAAGCCCTGGCTTTTGTGCATGCTG
>CAZJTB010000103.1:0-7761 GCA_964548485.1 uncultured Chryseobacterium sp.
ATAGCATGGCCTCGCACAGCGCATTGGGGAATCCCTCCATCACCGAGGGCTGCAGGTATATCGAGCTCCTGCTCAGCAGCTCATGAAGGACGGCTGCGCTCACGCTGCCGCGCATGCACAGGTTGGCAGGAAGGTCCTTGTATGAGTCGGGGTCCGAAGTGCCCACCACGTTGAAGGGCATGCCTGGCAGCGCGCGTGCCGCAGCGATGATGAGATCGATGCCTTTCCTGTAATGTACAGCGTTGCCATTCGCAGCGCCCACCGCCACGCAAACAGCCCCGGTCCGTTCACTAGCGCCATCGGGATCGGGCCACGCCAGGGCATTGAACCCGTATGCCAGGGGGATGCTTCGCGTGCGCAGATTCGGCACGTGGCGCGCGTAGCCCTGCTGCGCAGCCCCGAAGGAGCTGAACCGATTCTCGAAGCGCTCGAGGCTGGAATGAACGGGAAGCAAGGCGTCGGCCATTCGCATGGCGAAGCGCATCGCCGTGCGCATCAATGGCTTGCGGAAGCTGCCATAAGCGATGCCAGGGAAGGAGCATGCGTCGGCACCAGCGATGATGATATAGGTCCGGAAGCCCAAGAGCACAGGCAGCACCGCATGGTAGCCAGCGAAGTGCACGAGCGCCACCTTCACCCCGGAGATTCGCCACCAGAGCAACCGGATGGCCTGGCCCAGCAGCGCGATGGGCAGCTGCCAGGACCCGGTGCCGAAGTAGTGCGCATGCACAACGATGCCGCGCGCGCGCAAGCCCTCGATGTCCTTGCGCACGAAGGCGTACGGCGCAGGAGCGACATAACCGATGGCTTCCTTCATGCTCGCGGCGAAGTTGCGCCGCATTGGCTTACAGGGGCTAACTTTCGATTAAATGCTGGAACCCATGAAGCGCATGGTTCAGCTCTTCATCTCGTTCGCCTTGATCACTGAGGCAATGGCCCAGGTCGCCTTTGAATGGCATCCCCGGGCAGCCTTCCCTGGCGGCGGCCGCTGGTAGGCCATGTCATTCGCCATCGACGGCAAGGGCTATGTGGTCGGCGGGTACGATGGCGTGAACACGCGCGCCGACCTGTGGATGTACGATCCGGATCTGGATGCGTGGAGCCAGCGCGCGCCGATGCCGGCTCCGCGCCGGACTGCAGGGGCCTTCGCCATTGGCGGCAAGGGCTACGTTGCTTGCGGGCTCACGCAAACCGCGACCATGCACGCCACCCTCTTCGAGTACGATCCAGTGTCCGATGCCTGGGTGGCGAAAGCGCCATTCCCGGGCACCCCGCGTTACGGCGTGTTCAGTTTCGCCTTGGCCGGGTATGGCTACGTGGGCTCGGGGAACATCGGCTCCGGCGATGGCCCGTTCGTCTCGGACGCATACCGCTACGATCCGGCAACGGATTCGTGGTCGCCCATCGCAAGCCTCCCCGGCCAGGCGCGTTACGGCACCTCGTCATTCGCCGCGAATGGGAAGGGCTACGTGCATGGCGGCCGTGTGGCCTCCCTCGACTTCACGAACGACCTGTGGGAGTACGATGCGTCATCTAATGCGTGGACAGCGAAGCCGGCCATGGCCGGGCCTGGCCGCTCCTGGGCCATGTCCATGCCTTTCCAGTACGATGCGGTGGTGGCCTGCGGCAAGGATGTAATGGATGCGAATCTGTACGATGCCTACCGCTACGTTCCGGCTGCGGACCTGTGGATCCCTGTGCCGGATTTTCCGGGGAACAGCGGCTGGGGAGGTGCGTCATGCGCCCTTGGTCAACGTGTCTTCGGTGGCTTGGGCAGGCGCATCCTGTTGCCCAATTCGAGTTACTTCAACGATTGGTGGGAGCTGATCAATGTCGATGCAAACGGCATCAGCGATATCCAGCCGGATAATAGGTTAATCGTTGTGCCTAACCCGATAGACGGCGAAATTCAGCAGATTCAGGTGAAAGCGACCGGGATCGCTGGCGGTGAGCCATACAAGGTGCTTGATTCATGCGGTCGCCTGTGCGCTGAAGGGAGCCTGCCTTGGGATGCGCGTATCCACGTAGCCGGCCTTAAGCCGGGGAGCTATACGCTAAGCCTGAGCAGGGGCGCTGCAATCGTTGGTCGATTCACGGTGCTGCGCTAGCCCAACGTGATGGCGAATGCTTGATGGATGACGCGTGCACATCGCGTTGTGCCTTCGAGGATGAGCCTGCATTCACAGGCATCGCCGACGTGGCCATTTGGCGGCTTGTTTCGCTCAACGCCAGTGGATCTGCAGTGCCGCCGCTGCTCGGCCACCTTAGAAGCTCCTTCCCACCGCCACGATGTACCGGAATGCGAAATGCTCGCTCTCGCCTGCTGGGATCGCCGAGAGGAAGAGCGGCATGTCGAAGCGGATGGTGAGCGGCTTGATGTCGGTGAGCGGCCCCCAGCGCTTGATGGTGAGGGCGAAGCCCGCGCCGGCATCGGCGCGCGGCAGGGCGAGCTCCTGCACCGTGCCCGAGCCGTCCACGCGGCGGTAGCCCATCACGCCGGCATCGCCGAAGAGGTAGGCATCGAGGTGAAGCGTGCGGCCCACCGCGCCGGGGCGGAAGCGCACCAGTCCGTCCAGGTCGAGCTCGGCGCTGGCGCCTATGCCGGTATTGCCGCGATAGGTGAGCACTTGCGCGCCGTTGGCATCGGTCTCTGGCGCCACATAGCCGGCGTACCCGCGCAGGCCGAGCCCGCCGCCGAAATGCAGGTTGGTGGCATCGGGGCCGTAGCCGTTCCAATCGAAGGGCGTGAACCCGATGCTGCGCATGTACTTGCTCTCCATCATCTCCTCGGGCGATCCGCCGGCGAGGTAGAGCTGGCTCTCGCGCGGGGTGCTGCCGCCGCCGTACTGCGCCATCAGGCGCGTGCGCAGCTCCAGCGGGCCGCGGCGGTTCGTGTTGATGGCCGTGAGGCGCAGCCAGCCGTAGCCATTGGCGCTGCCCACCGCGCTGTTGCGGGCCTCCAGCAGCACATCGCCCTGCGTGCCTCCTTTGCGGTAGCGGTGGCGGAGGCTCAGGTTCATGGAGGCGTTCAGCGCGTTCAGCTCCCATTCCTGCGGATGCACCAGGTAGGTGAGGTCGGTGCTGTCGCGTCGCCAGAAGTAGAGGGCCTCCGCTTGCGCGGTGGTGCTGCCGTTGGGAAGGTCCCAGCTGAAGCCCGCCCCATAGCGGTTGAGCCCGTCGAGCATGCGCGCATGCGCGAACCAGCTGGAGCCGCGCAGCAGGCGCGGCGTGCCGTTGGCGTAGCGGAAGTTGAAGCTGATGGGGTCGAAGCCGGTATCGGTGTTGCCGGGGATGGAGTCGATGGCCACCGAGGGGTTCGTGGGCGGCAGGCGCTGCGCGATGCCCGTGTTGACCCACGCGCTGAGGTGGATGCGGTGCCGCTGCCTGAAGTAGCTGCCGTTGGCATGGAAGCCGGCCTTGATGCCGTCGTAGCCGTTCCACCAGATGTCGGGGCGAACGAAGGCCTCATAGCTGCTGCGGTCGGGCAGGTTGCGGATATGGTGGTCGAAGGTGATGCTCACCGGTGCGATGAGGTGGTTGTTCAGCGGATTGATGTCGGCCAGGCGGCGCGTGGTGTCGATGCTCACCTGGGCGATGCCTGTGGGGATGTCAACCCGCGCGGTGTAGGTGCGCCGCAGCGAACCGAAGCCGATCCAGCGGGGCAGCACGGTGGCGGGCGTGCGCTTCTCGAACCAGGTGTTGGGGATGTGGAAGTCGTAGGCGCGCCCGTCCTTGGCCACTACGTGCAGGTCGATGGGCATCTGCATGTCGCCTTTCCGCAGCAGGGTGATTTCCTGCCCGGAATCGCGATGCCTGCCAGCTACGCGCTTCACCGCATAATCGATGGTCTTGTCCGTCTCGATCCATTGGTCGAAGAACCAGTTGAGGTCGGCCTGCGCGTGGTCGATGAAGGCCTGGCGCATGTCCTGAACCGTGGGATGGCACATGCGCCACCGGTCGAAATAGGCGCGAATGGCGCCGAGGAAGAGCGAGTCGCCCAGCACGTACTGGAGGTTGTAGAGCATCACGGCCGTCTTGCTGTACACGTGGCCGTAGCCGCCGTAGCCGCGCGCCTCCCAGTGCTCGAAATCGTCGCTGTGCACGTTGATGGGCGGCACGCGGTCGCGCACGGCATCGCGCTGGTAACCGTAGTACACCTCCGATTCGCGGGCCAGCTCGGGCTTGGTGTAGCGGCGTTCGTAGGCGGTGCGTGGCGTGTCGGCCACCATGGTGTCGCCATCGATGCGTTCCAGGCCCCAGGCGGTGAGGAACTGGGTGAAGCCCTCGTCGAGCAGCGCGCGGTAGGTCTCGTTGTTGCCCACCATGCCATAGAACCAGTTGTGGCCGATCTCGTGCACGAAGAGTCCCCGGTACCATGGGTCGCGGCCGCCATCGAGGGTGAGCATGGGGTATTCCATGCCGTCGCGCGCATCGGCCACGATCATCTTCGGATAGGCGTACATGCCGAACGATTCGCTATGCGCCTGGATCGTCTTCGCGCAATACTCCGCCGCGTTCTGCCAGCCGCTGGCATGCGGCTCCTGCGCCAGCGCGATGCACTTCACGCCATTCCACTCGGCCTCGCCGATGCGGTAGGTGGGGTCGGCGGTGAAGGCGAAGTCGTGCGTGTTCTCGCTATGGAACTTCCAGCGCTTGCGTGCACCGGAGCGCGGCTCCAGGATGGTGCTGGGCTGCTCGTTCCACGGCTTGTCCTTGAAGCGGGCGATGTCGAGTTGGGCGCGCAGCTCGGGCGGCATGCATTCATCGGGGTTCTGCAGCACGCCGGTGGCGTCGAGGATGTAGTGGTGCGGCAGGTCCAGCGTCACGTCGAAGGTGCCGAAGTCGCCGTAGAACTCATTGCCCAGGTGCTGCTGGGTGTCCCAGCCGTTGCGGTCGTACACGGCGATGCGCGGGTACCAGTGCACGCCATCGTAGTGCTTGAAGCCCCAGGCGCTGAAGAGCTTCATGCGCCGCTGCACGGCCATGCTCCAGTGCGTGGCGAAGGCGATGCGGAACGTGGCGCGCTCCCCCGGCGGCAACGGCTGCGGCAGCCAGGCCTTCAGCACGGTGTTGTCCTGCTCGGTGCGCAGTTGCTGCCCTTCCATGGTAAGGCTGCTCATGCGGGTGCCGGCGTAGCCTTTCCCGGTCATGCCCCGCATGTCCCAGCCCTCGGCACGGTTCTTCTCCTCGAGGTGCGAGCCCGGGGCATAGGCCTCCTGGTAGAGGTGGAAGAAGACATGGCGCAGCGTGTCGGGGCTGTTGTTCCAATAGTGCAGCGTCAGCTCCCCATCGGCTCGGTCGGCCTCGTCGTCGAGCCGGGCATCGATGATGTAATGGACATCCTGCTGCCAGTAGCCCTCATAGGGCGGCCGGTTCTTCCAGTAGTGCGGGTTGTCGGCGTTGCGGTAGGTGTTGGGCGGACGCGAATCATCGAAGCGCTGGCCGTGCACGGCCGCTGCGGCGATGAGCAGGAAGAAGAGGATCGGATGGCGCATGCGCGGGACCCTGGCGGGCAATGGCCGAAGGTACCGGTCTGCTAGGATTGGCCTCCGGTGCGGAGCTCCAGCCGCTTGCTGCGCAGCCGTTTCGCCCGGCTGATGCTGGTGTTCAGCTCATAGCCCACGAGCACGGCGATCATGTTGAAATAGATCCAGAACTGCACCGCGAGGATGGCGCCGATGGAGCCGTAGAGTGCGTTGTAGTTGGTGATGTTGCTGAACATGTAGGCCAGCGCCTGCGAGATGAGCAGGATGAGGAACACGGCGAGCAGCGAGCCCGGCGTGAACACGTGGAGGCGCCGCGCATGGGGGTCGCCCGCGCTATAGAGCAGCGATACCGCCACGATCACAACCAGGATCGAAACCGCCCATTTCAATGCGAAGAGCGCCCACACGTGCAGGCCATCGTTGAGCAGCCCGAGCTCCTCCACCTTGCGGATGGCGATGCCGCCGAAGGTCATCACCGGGATGGCGATGACCATGAGCAGGGTGAGGGCCACCAGCAACCCCAGGCTCAGGAGGCGCTGCTTCAGCGGCGAGTGCCACTTCTCCAGGTTGCTGCTCTCGCTGAAGCCGGCCAGGATGGCATCGATGCTGTTGCTGGCCAGATACAGGCCCATGATGAAGCTCACCGAGAGCAGGGTGCCATGCTTCTTCACCACCAGGTCCTCCAGGGTGCTGTTGATGAACTTGAACACCTCGGTGGGCATCATGTCGTGGAAGATGCCCAGCAGGCGGTCCTGGAAATCGGCGATGGGCACGTAGGGGATGAGCGTGAGCAGCACGATCACCGCCGGGAAGAAGGCGAGGAAGAGCTTGAAGGCGATGGCCGAGGCGCGCGTGACGATGTGCCCTTTGGTGAGGGCGCCGATGAAGAAGCGCGTGATGCGGTAGAGGTCGAAGCCGGCGAATCCGGGCAGCACGATGCGCTGCGCCCAGCCGATCAGCCGCCTGAAGGGGCGCGACCAGATGATCTTGCGGAGCAACCGGTCCATGGTTCCTCAGGTGGCCTTCAGGCTCAGGTCGAGCGCGGGCGCGCTGTGCGTGAGCGCGCCCACGCTGATGAAATCGACGCCGGTCTCCGCGTAGGCGCGCACGGTCTCCAGCGTGATGCCGCCGGAGGCCTCGGTCTCGAACCGACCGCTGATGAGCTGCACGGCCTTGCGCAGCAGGATGGGCTCGAAGTTGTCCATCATCACGCGGTGCACCCGGTCGTGGCGCAGCACCAGCTCCAGTTCGGCCAGGTCGCGCACCTCGATCTCGATCTTCAGGTCGAGTGCGTGGCGCGCGAGGTAGGTGTTGGCGGCTTCGAGGGCCTGCGGGATGCCGCCGCACAGGTCGATGTGGTTGTCCTTGATCAGGATCATGTCGTACAGCCCGTGCCGGTGGCTGCCCCCGCCGCCGATGCGCACGGCCCATTTCTCCAGCGCGCGGAGGGTGGGCGTGGTCTTGCGCGTGTCCAGGATGGTGCAGCCCGTGCCGGCCACGGCATCCGCATAGCGCCGGGTAAGGGTGGCGATCCCGCTCATGCGCTGCATGAAGTTGAGCAGCACGCGCTCCACGGTGAGCAGGCTGCGCTTGGGGCCCGAGAGGTGGAAGGCCACTTCGCCGGGCTGCACGGTGGCGCCATCGAGGAGGTAGGGGCGCAGGGTCAGTTGGGGGTCGTGCGCCGCGGCCACCGCTGCGGCCAGCTCTACTCCGGCGAGCACGCCGGCCTGCTTCACGAGGAGCCGGGCCGATCCCTTCTCGTGCTCCGGGATGGTGCTGAGCGTGGTATGGTCGCCCGAGCCGATGTCTTCCGCCAAGGCGCGGCGGATCAGGTCCTCAGTTCCCGGCGGCAGCACGGTCAGAAGTCGTTCTTGCTGCTCTCGATCCGCAGCTGCTTCACCTGGAAACCCGCTTCGCCCCGCTTCATGAAGAAGGTGGTGCGGAAGTAGCCCGAGCGCGTGCGCAGGATGCCGATGAAGTACTTGTCGCCGCTCTTGCTCACGCCGCTGTGCTCGATTACCAGGTCAACCGGCGGGTTCTCGTTGAAGAACTTCCGCAGGATCTGCTCGGCCTGGGCGCGGGTGTACACATCGCCGGTCTCCTTCACAGTGAGGTCGATGTTCGCGATGAAGAGCGCGGAGAGCTCTTTGGCATCACCGGCCTTCATGGCATCCACCACACGGTCCTTCTCGGCATCCTGTGCGAGCACGGAGCCGATGGGCACGAGCAGGAGGGCCAGAAGCAGCAAGCGTTTCATGCGCGTTGGATGTTGGCG
>CAZJTB010000104.1:0-7753 GCA_964548485.1 uncultured Chryseobacterium sp.
GCGGGAACTTCGGCTTGGGCTCGTAGAAGCCCTGCTTCTTCTGGTAACCGCCGCGCGCGGGCTGCGCGCTGCGGTCATCACGGTCGCGGTAGCTGCTCTGGTGCGGGCGGTCGCCGCCGGGGCTGCGCTGGTAACCGCCACCGCCTTTGTAACCGCCGCTCTTGTAGCCGCCGCCACCCTCGCGCGGCGGACGAGGCGCGCTGCTCTGCGCGCCCTGCGCCTCGTCCACGCGGATCTTACGGCCCTTGTAGTTGGCGCCCTTGAAGCTGTTGTACACCTGCTCGAAGTGGTCCGGCTCGATGTCGATGAAGGAGTACACGTCCTTGATGAGCATGCGGCCGATCACATCGCCCTGCACGCCGCTGATGCCGCACACGTAGCCGAGCATCTTGCCCTTGTCGAACCCGTCGGCGCTGCCCAGGTTGATGAACATCTGCTTACCGGTGCTGAAGCGCTCGCGCGAGGAGGGGCGCTCCACGCGGGCGGTGTGGTCCTTGCGGCTCATGTCCACGTTCAGGTCGGGCAGGTCGCGGAACTGCGTGATCAGGCGGTTGAAGGCCACGCTCATGAAGCGCTCGATGAGCTCCTCCTTGCTGAAGGCGCTGAGCTCCGCATGGGCCGTGGGCAGGATGGAGGCCAGGGCGTCGTGGTCCACTTCCACGTTCTTCAGCTTGTGCATGTAGGCCACCACCTGGGCCTTGCCGATGTCGCCGCCGCCGGGCACGCGCACATAGATGAAGTGGGTCTTCAGCTGGCGCTCCAGCTGGCGCACCTTGCCCACGTCGCGCAGGCCGATGATGCTGAGCGAGATGCCGGTGCGGCCGGCGCGCGCGGTGCGGCCGCTGCGGTGGGTGTAGCTCTCGGCCTCGCCGGGCAGGTCGAAGTGGATCACGTGCGTCACATCGCTCACGTCGATGCCGCGGGCGGCCACGTCGGTGGCGATGAGCAGCTGCAGCGAGCGCGCGCGGTAACGGCCCATCACATGGTCGCGCTGGGCCTGGCTCAGGTCGCCGTGGATGGCGTCGGCCACGTAGCCGTCCTTCACCAGCGCGGTGGCGAGCTCCTGGGTCTCGTGCTTGGTGCGGCAGAACACGATGGCGAAGAGGTCGGGGTCGGCGTCGATGAAGCGCTTGAGCGCGGCGTAGCGGTCGCGGGCATGCACCACGGCGTATTGGTGCTGGATGGCGCTGGCCGATGCGTTGCGCTCGCCCACCTGCACCTCCTCGGCCTCGCGCATGTAGCGCTTGGCGATGTGCCGCACCTCGCTGCCCATGGTGGCGCTGAAGAGCCAGGTGCGCTTGTCGGCGGGCGTGCCCTGCAGGATCTCGGCCAGGTCCTCCTGGAAGCCCATGTTCAGCATCTCGTCAGCCTCGTCGAGCACCACGGTATGCACGGTGCCGAGGTCGGCGGCCTCGCGGCCCATGAGGTCGAGCAGGCGGCCCGGCGTGGCCACGATCACGTTGGCGCCGCGCTGGATGGCGCGTATCTGCTCGCGGATGCTGGCGCCGCCGTACACGGCCACGGGCTTCACCCCGCGCAGGTGGGCGGCGAAGCGCTCCAGGTCGCCGGTGATCTGCACGCACAGCTCGCGCGTGGGCGCCAGCACCAGGGCCTGCACCCCGCGCTCCTCGGGCTCAATATCCATGAGGAGCGGCAGGCCGAAGGCTCCCGTCTTGCCGGTGCCCGTTTGCGCAAGGGCCACCACATCCTTGTCCGTCGAGAGCAGCAGGGGGATGGCCTGCGCCTGCACGGGCGTGGGCTGCTCCCAGCCGAGTTCGTTCAAAGCGCGCAGGAGCTCGGGCCTGAGGCCGAGCGATTCAAAGGTGGACATGGCCGGAGGGAATGGCCGCGAATGTACAGGGTATGGATTTGGGGGGTTTGCCGGCTCCGTGGCGGGATGGCGAGGGATGCGCCTTCCGGCCTTGCGGGCGAAGCAGGCGGCAGCGCTCAACCCCGCCCGAATACCTTCGCCGCGCATGATGGAGGAAGCCAGCTTCAACGGCACGGTGCGCACCATCCTGGTGCTCGTCGCCATCTGGCTGGTAGCGCGCTGGTGGATGCGCCGCCAGCAGGCCACGGCTTACGGCCGCCCGGCTGATGGCCGGAAGCCTGGCGATGTGCGCATCGAGAACATCCCAACCGACAAAGCCGGCCACGTCCCTTCGGGCCGCATCATCGATGCCGACTACGAGGAGATCAAGTAATCCGCCGATTCACGCATGAAGACCATCCTGAAGAAGCTGCTGCCTGTGCTGGCGGCCCTCGCCGTGTTCTACGCGCTCAGCCTCATCTATTTCAGCCCCGCGCTGGAAGGCAAGCGCCTGGTGCAGGGCGACCTGAAGAACTGGCAGGGCATGGCCCAGGAGATCATTGAGCACCGTGAGGCCACCGGAGCGGATCCGCTGTGGACCGGCAGCATGTTCAGCGGCATGCCCGCCTACCAGATCACCGTGCTGTGGCCGCAGAACCTGCTGCGCTTCGCCGATGATGCCTTCCACGGCTTCCTTCCCCGGCCCATGAGCTTCCTCTTCCTGTACCTGCTGGGCATGTACATCCTGCTGCGCTGCCTGCGCGTCGATCCCTGGCTCAGCATCGTGGGCGCCATCGCCTTCGGCTTCAGCTCCTACTTCTTCGTGATCCTCGAAGCGGGCCACAACAGCAAGGCCAACGCCATCGGCTACGCGCCCATGGTGCTGGGCGCGCTGCACGTGCTGCTGCGCGGCAACCGGCTGCTCGGTGCCGCGCTGCTCGCGCTCTTCCTGGGCCTGGAGGTGATGATGAACCACGTGCAGATCACCTATTACCTCGGCTTCGTGCTGGCGCTGTATGCGGCGGCCGAGGCGGTGCGCGCGCTGCGCGAGAAGCAGCTGGTTGATCTGCTGAAGCGGGGCGCGCTGGGCATCGGCGCGGTGGTGCTGGCGCTCGCATGCAACCTGGGCATGCTGCGCACCACGGCCGAGTACGGCGCCTACACCACGCGTGGGAAGAGCGAGCTCACCATACAGCCCGATGGATCACCTGCGGCTGCGAACCAGACCAGCGGCCTCGACCGCGACTACGTGACGGGATGGAGCTACGGCAAGCAGGAGAGCTTCTCGCTGCTGGTGCCCAATGCCAAGGGCGGGGCCTCGGCCTCGATGATCCAGAGCCAGGAGGATTTCCGCAACCTGAAGCCACCGGCATTCCGCAATGCGGTGATGAAGGAGTATCAGGATGGCAGCTACATCAATGCGTACTGGGGCGATCAATCCTTCACATCGGGTCCGGTGTACGTGGGCGCCATCGCCTTGCTGCTTCTCCTGCTGATGGCGGTGAATCGCGAGGGCCGCGAGAGCTGGTGGATGCTCGCCGGCGCCATGCTCATGCTCGCGCTCATCGCCATCGACAATGCTGCCGCGCGCGCGGATAGCCTGGAGCCAGCGGTCTTCATGGGCATGAAGGCGAGCCTGGTCATGGGCATCCTGGTCATCGCCTGGCTGGCATTCGGGCTCTGGGCCATGCGCGATGCGCTGGTGTACGCGCTCTTCGCCGCGCTCGTGCTCGCGCTGCTGCTCAGCTGGGGGCGCAACCTGATGCCGCTCACCGACTTCTTCCTGGACCATGTGCCCGGCTACAGCAAGTTCCGCGCTGTCACCATCATCCTGGTGATCGTGGAACTGGCCGTGCCTGCGCTCGGCATCCTCTGGCTCGACCGCATGCTGCGTGACGGCGCATGGGACAAGCTGAAGGAGCGGCGCTTCCTCCTTGCCGCGGGAACCCTCGCGGCCATCGTGCTGGTCATCGCGATCGTCCCGAATCTCTTCAACCTGCTGAGCGATGCCGAGCAGGCCAAGTTCAACGCGCGTATCGCTGACGGCGCGCCGGAGACGGAAGTGCTGGCCTTGGTGGAGGGCCTGAAGGACCATCGCGCGGGGGTGCTCAGCGCCGATGCCTGGCGCACGCTCGGCTTCCTGGTTGCCGGTGCTGCATTGGTGTGGCTCATGGGCCGGCGCAAGCTCTCGGCCAGCCTGGGCATTGGGGCGCTGGGCATCCTCATCCTGGCCGACCAATGGTCCGTGGACAAGCGCTACGTGAACAACGCCAAGGACAAAGGGAAGTACCTGAGCTGGGAGGATGAGCGCAGCCACCTGATGCCGCACAAGCCCAACGCCGCCGACCTGGCGATCCTTCAGCAGGAATGGAATCCGAAGGCGGAGCAGTTGGTGCAGGAGCAATTGGGCCGCCTTCGCCAGCAGCGCAGCAGCGCGCGTGGCAGGGACAAGATGGTGACGAAGGAGGAGGAGCAGCTGGCCCGGTTCGCCGCGCTGCGGCGCGCCACCGATCACCGTGTGCTGTGGCTGGGCGACCCCTTCAACGATTCGCGCGTGAGCTACTTCCACAAGAGCGTGGGCGGCTACCACGGCGCCAAGCTCGAGCGCTACCAGGAGCTCATCGAGTTCCACCTCCGCCCGGCCATCATGCGCATCAGCGGCCAGTTCGGGCCCGGCGCCACCATGGAGCGCCTGGATAGCGCCCTGGCCCGCGAAGGCGTGCTCAACATGCTCAATGCGCGCTACCTCATCTACAGCAACGACCGGCCGCCGCTGCTCAACACCAATGCCCTGGGCAGCGCCTGGTTCGTGGATTCGCTGCGCTGGGTGAAGGATGCTGATGAGGAGATCATGGCCCTTGGCGCGATCGATCCCGCGCGCACGGCCATCGCGGATGAGCGGTTCAGGCCCGAGCTCGGTGATGCGCCCATCTCCCCCGATCCATCCGCGAGCGTGACGCTCGACCGCTATGCGACCGACCGCCTGGAGTACACCGTGCGCTCCGAGGGCGGCGGCGTGGTGGTCTTCAGCGCCATCTGGTACGGCCCCGATTGGCAGGCCTACGTGGATGATCAGCCCGCGTCGCACGCCCGCGTGAACTACGTGCTGCGCGGCATGCGCGTGCCTGCGGGCGAGCACAAGGTCGTCTTCCAGGTCGAGGGCCGCACGGCCGCTTCTTCGCGTCCGGTGATGCTGGGCGCTTCGCTGCTGGTGCTGCTGCTGGCCTTGGGCATCATCGGCCTTGAAGCCCGGAAGCTGCTGCAGGCCTAGCCGCCATGAGGCGCGTGCTCGTGATCACCTATTACTGGCCGCCCAACGGCGGGGTGGGCGGGCAGCGCTGGTTGAAGATGTGCAAGTACCTGCCGGAGCACGGATGGAATCCCGTGGTGTACACGCCATCGAATCCGGAGATGGCCGCTGTTGATGAAGGCCTGTTGAAGGATGTGTCGCCGCAGCTGGAGGTGATCAAGCGGCCCATCACCGAGCCGTTCGGCTTGTACAAGCGCTTCACCGGCAAGCGGAAGGATGAACGCATCCAGACCGCGTTCCTGAAGGAGGATGGCAGCGGCCGGATGAATTGGAAGGAGCGGATGGCCCTGTGGGTGCGCAGCAATGGCTTCGTACCCGATGCGCGCGTCTGGTGGGTGCGGCCTTCGATCCGCTTCCTGAAGGCATACCTGCGCGAGCATCCCGTGGATGCCGTGGTCACCACAGGCCCGCCGCATAGCATGCACCTCATCGGCCTCGGCCTCCAGCGCGCGCTCGGCGTTAGATGGGTGGCCGATTTCCGTGACCCGTGGACCGGCATCGACTATTACCAGCAGCTGAGCCTTACCCGTTGGGCCGATCGCCGGCATCGCCGGCTGGAGCGCGCCGTGCTCACCCGGGCCGATCGCGTGGTTACCGTGAGCTGGCGCTGGGCGAAGGACCTGGAGGCGCTCGGCGCGAAGAACGTGGCGGTGATCACCAACGGCTACGACCCGGCCGACTTGCCTGCCACGCCGGTGCCGGTTGATGAACGCTATTCCCTCGTCCATGCCGGCAGCATGAGCCCTACGCGCGACCAGCCCGGCCTTTGGAAGCTGCTGGCCCAGCTCTGCGCGCAGGACCGTGAGTTCGCGTCGCGCTTCGTGCTGCGCTTCATCGGTCCGGTGGATGCCCGTGTGCTGGCGAGCATGAGCGCCGCAGGGCTCGGCGGGCATGTGGAGCGCACCGGACGCGTGCCGCGCAATGAGGCTATGAAGGCCATCGCCGGGGCACGGGTGCTCCTGCTGCCCATCAACACCACGGCCAACCGGCACGGCATCCTGCCTACCAAGCTGTATGAGTACCTGAGCACGGGCCGGCCCATCCTCGCGGTGGGCCCGCGCGATGGCGATGCGGCCCGCGTGCTCGGCGGGCACCTGCTCATCGATCCGGAGCCGGCCGCTGATGACGCCCGCCGCGTGCGCGCCCTTTTCGATGCGGATGCCGCCGCCGCCCCGGACCCGCGCTTCGACCGGCGCGAGTTGGCAGGCGACATGGCGCGCCTGCTCGATGCGGTGGCTGCGGGCTCCTGAGCGCGGGCCTACTTTCGCCGCGATGGGCATCATCGCCAGGCAGGCCACGATCAACACGCTGCTCGCGTACTTCGGCATCGGCCTGGGCTTCGTTAATGTGGTGCTGCTGTACCCGCGCGTGCTGGCCGCCGAGGAGTTCGGCCTCACACGCCTGCTGGTCTCCATCGCCACCATCGCCGCGCAGGTGGCGCAGCTGGGCGCGGAGAACACGGTGATCCGCTACTTCCCCTACTTCCGCGACCAGGCGCGGCAGCATCGGGGGTTGCTGGCCTTGCTGCTCCTCTTCGGCCTGGCCATGTCGCTGCTGGCCATGCTGGTGCTGGGGGCCATGCACGGCACGTTCACCGCTGTCTTCGCCGACCGCAGCGCGCTTTACGGCGCGTACGGCCTTCTCCTGCTCCCGCTCGTGCTCGCGGAGGTCTTCTTCATCCTGCTGCGCAGCTACAGCCGCTCGCTGCGGCGCACCGTGCAGCCCACCTTCATCCGCGAGTTCGTGCTGCGTGCCCTGCAGACCATCCTGATCGTGGCGCAGTGGAAGCTGCGACTGCCGTTCGGCACCTTCATGGTGCTGTACACGCTGGTGTTCCTGCTCTGCACGCTCGCGCTGGTTCTCGACCTGAAGCGCGCCGGGCATTTCCAGCTCGGGTGGAAGGAGCGCTGGCTGCCCAAGCGGCTGCGGCGCAGCATGGCTCGCTACACCCTCTTCACGTTCTCGGCCAGCGTGGCGGGCATCATCCTCGGCAACATGGACCAGATGATGATCGGCGCGCTGCTGGGCGGCAAGGCGCTCACGTACGTGGCGCATTACGCGGTGGCCTTCTACTTCGGCAGCGTCATCGCGGCGCCGGGCCGCGCCTTGCAGCAGGTGGCTGCGCCGCTTCTGGCCGATGCGTGGAAGCGCGACGACCGTGCGATGGTGGCCGCGCTGTACAAGCGGAGCGCCTTCGTGCAATGGCTGGCGAGCGCGCTCCTGTTCACGCTCATGGCCACGGGCCTCGGCGATTTCTTCCAGCTCCTGCCCGCATCGTATGCCGGTGCGGCCAGCGTGGCGCTGGTCATCGGGTCGGCCTACCTCATCAACAGCAGCATCGGCCTGAGCTCATCGGTCATCAGCATGTCGCGCAGCTATTGGCTCGATGCCATCAGCAGCATCAGCATGGTGGCGCTGAACTTCACGCTCAACTACGTGCTCATCCTGCGCATGGGATTGATCGGCGCGGCTTGGGCCACCTTCATCTCGCTCACGGCGGTGAACGCCTACCGCACCTGGTTCCTCTGGCGCACCTATGGCCTCTGGCCCTTCGATCTGCGGTTCCTGCTCGTGCTTGGCCTCATGGCCGCGCTCATCTTCCTCGTGCCCTGGATTCCGCTCACGGGCACGCC
>CAZJTB010000105.1:0-892 GCA_964548485.1 uncultured Chryseobacterium sp.
CCAGCTCAGCCAGCGGTAGCCCATGGATTCGCGTTGGCACGCCTCGTCGTAGGCCCGCAGGGGAATGCCCTGCCCGCTGACTTGAACAGGAAGCTGTTGACAGACGGCCGCCGCGCAGAACGGGGCGAAGCGGAGCAGGCGGATACTTTGCCTGATGCGGAGGGCGAATGGCATGGGATTGGGCGGGGGCGCGATCAAATCTATGCGAGCATCGGGGCATTCCTTGGGGATGAAGCGGCTGTTGATGCTGCTTCCATTGCTGCTGTGCTCGGCCGCGCAGCAGCCGCGCGATGCCGAGAAGGACACCACCTCGATCCTGCAGGCGAACTACATCTACAACATCGCCAAGCTCGTGGAGTGGAAGGACGAGGGCATGCGGCAGGGCAACTTCATCATCGGCGTCATCGGCGGGGCCAACCTGTACCAGGAGCTGATCAAGCAGTACAGCACGCGGGCCATCGGCAAGCAGCCCATCGAGGTGCGCAAGCTGCCCCGCTCGGCCGATACGGACCGCTGCCACATCCTCTTCGTGGGAAAGAGCGAGCTGGCGCTGCTCCCGGACATCTACAAGCGCATGCAGGGCAAGCCCACCATGGTGGTCACCGAGTACGCCGGAGCCCTCGATGACGGGGCCGTGGTCAACTTCGTGAAGGTGGACAACCTGCTGAAGTACGAGCTGAGCATGGCCAATGCGAAGACCCATGGCCTGGTGGTGGGCCTCACCTTGAAGAACCTCGCGCACCGCGTGGTGGAATGACATGGCTGCACGCATCCGCACCCTCCTGATCGCCTTGCTGCTGGGCCTTGCGGCCCATGCGCAGGACCCCCTTGTGGAGGCCCTGCGCAACCTGGGCGAAAAACTGCGCACCTCGCGGAGCCGCCTGCACATGCA
>CAZJTB010000105.1:902-7741 GCA_964548485.1 uncultured Chryseobacterium sp.
CCTGGTGGACAGGGCGGTGATGAGCGAGCCCCACAGCGGGAATGCCGAAGCTTGGCTACTACGGGGCTTCGTTTACAAGGATGTGTACAAGGGCAAGGCCGGAACGGACGAGGGTGATCGGGCGCGCGACACGGCCATGACCAGCCTATACAGCTGCCTGGCCCTCGACAAGGACAGCATCTACAAGGAGAACGCGCTGCAAGCCTACGACTACCTCTCCCGATCCTGCTACAACGAAGCCGCCAAGGCCCTTTCCGATGGGCAGGACACCCGCGCCATCACCCTGTTCGACACCTACCGGGAATCGGTGCTGCGCGTGCATCCGCGCACGGACCTGCGGGCACGCGAAGCCGAGTTCTCCAATGCCCTGGGCACGCTCTACACCAAGCGCTTCAACGAGGATCGCACCCGGGTCGAGTGGTTCGAGAAGGCCACCGCCACCTTCCAGGGCGTGCTGCGCATCGACCCCGGGAACTATGGCGCCAACTACAACCTGGCCACCTTGTTCTACAACATGGGCGTGTTCCGCATCCGTGCGCTGCAGGCCGAGGCGGACATCCTCACCATGCAGCAGGTGCAGGAGGTCGCGCGCGAGTACTTCCAGCTCGCCCTGCCCTTCATGCTGAAGGCGCATGACATGAACCCGAGCCGGCGTGAAACGCTGCTCGGCCTGGAGGGCATCTACTACAGCCTGCAGGACGAGATGAACTCCGAGAAGTTCCGGCAGCTCTACGAATCGCTTCCTCCGCAAGAGGACCGCTAGCCATGGCCTGGCGCTTGACCATCGGGCGGAAGATCGGGCTGGGCTTCGGTCTGTTCATCTTCTTCGCCTTGCTGGTGGTGCTGCTCACCAACCGCACCCTGGAGCGCAGCCGCGGCATCAACCAGGAGATCAACGACGTGTACGCGCCGTCGGTGGACGCGCTAGTCCGGCTGCGCAACCTCACGGTCACCTCGCACATGCTCATCAAGCACTGGGCCCTGCTCGAGAGCCGTGCCGACGCGCCCGAGAAGACCACGCTCGTGGGCATCACCACCCTTGAGCTGCCCAAGGTGCTGGACCAGATTGACACGCTCATGGGCAAGTGGGAGCCCTCGGAGGTGGCCATCATGAGCAATGTGAGCGCGCGCCTCGAGGAGATGTTCGCCCTGCACGACCGCGTGAAGGCGATGCTTCCATCGCTCGAGAGCTACAACGACCCCTTCCTGCACATGGAGCGCACCAGCCTGGCTGAGGAGGGAGGGCCGCTCGACCAGCAGCACGCCCTGGTGCTGGCCGAGCTGGACAAGCTGCTCGACATGCAGGAGGGCAAGCGCCGGGAGCTCGGCGGGAGCATGATCCGCAGCTTCGATTCGCTGAAGTTCTTCGTGCTGTACATGGGGCTTGGACTCGTGGTGGTCGGCGTCATCGTCGCCTTCCTCATCATCCGCGACATCGTGGGCCCCTTGCAGCGGCTGCGGAATGTCCTGCTGAGCCTGGGCCGCGGCGTGTTCCCGCGCTCCCGCGTGCGCACCTCGAACGACGAGGTGGGCGACATGGGCAAGGCGGTGACCGCCTTGGTGGAGAGCCTCCGGCGCACCACGGACTTCTCGCACGCCGTGGCCGCCGGGAATTTCGCCGCCGAGTACCAGCCCCTCAGCGAAGAGGACATGCTCGGGCACGCCCTGCTCAAGATGCGCGACGAGCTGGGCGAACGTGAGCGCGAGCTGGAGATGAAGGTGGCCGAGCGCACCGAGGAGGTGGTGCGGCAGAAAGAGGAAGTGGAGCGCCAGAGCCGGAAGGTGGTGGAGCTGTACAAGAACGTGACGGACAGTATCCGCTACGCGAAGCGCCTGCAGGATTCCATCCTTCCGCCGGAGCGTCGCATCCGCGAGCTGTTGCCGGAGGCCTTCGTGTATTACCGCCCCAAGGACATCGTCAGCGGCGATTTCTACTGGATGGAGCAAGTGGGCGAGCGCGTGCTGTTCGCCGCGGTCGATTGCACCGGGCATGGCGTGCCGGGCGCCTTCATGAGCCTGGTGGGCCACAACGGCCTCAATCAGGCGGCCAAGGAGCGTGGCATGGCGCGGCCCTCCGAGGTGCTCAAGGAGCTGAACCGCATTGCGTACGAAGCCCTCCACAAGGATCGCGAGCAGCACCTGATCCGCGACGGCATGGACATGGCGCTGTGCAGCTACGATCGCGAGCGACGGATCCTGGACTTCGCGGGCGCGAACTGCCCCTTGTATGTGGTGCGCGACGGGAACACGCAGGCCTACTCGCCGAATAAGACCGCAGTGGGCAGCTTCGACCTCAACGGGCAGGCATTCGTGGAGCATCGCGTGGAGCTGAAGCCCGGCGACATGGTGTACATCTTCTCCGATGGCTTTGCCGATCAGTTCGGCGGCCCGAAGGGCAAGAAGTTCATGTACCGCCGGTTCCGCGAGCTGCTGGCCGAGATCAGCGGTCAACCCACCGAACGGCAGCGGCGCATGCTGCACGATGCCTTCAACGCTTGGCGCGGGGCGCACGAACAGGTCGATGACATCCTGGTCATCGGCATGCGCGCCTAGCGCCTGCGCTACTGGAAGCTCCAGCCGCCCGAGCCCATGCTGGTCTCGCGCGGATTCACGCACATCACCGGGATCTGCGCCTCGTTGGTGATGATCTCCTGCTCATACGGCACGCCGAGCACGCCGAAGATGTTGCCCTGCGCCAGGTTCATGATGGCGATGAGGTCGGCATCAACGGCCACGGAGTGCTTCACCACGGCTTTCACGAAGTCGCTGCTGTCCTCCTCGGCAATCACCGCGTCGTGGGCGATGCCGCGCTCGTCGAGGTACTGATTGGCGAACTTGATGTGGTTGTGAAGCTGCTTGTGCAGGAACTCGTCCTCCTCCTTGGGCACGATCAAATGCACCTTGCTATTGAACGTCTTCGCCATATCCGCCACCGCCGTCAGCTTCTGGCGCGTCTCCTTATGCAGGTCCAGCGGAACCACGATGCTGTCGTATCCGCCCTCCTTGATGGGCCGCTCCTGCACCACGATGAAGGGCGTGCTGCTGCTGGTGATCACCCGCAGGGCCCTGCTGCCCGTGATGAATTGCATGCCGCGCATGCCGTGGGTGCCCATCACGATCAGGTCGGCGCCGATCTCGGCGGCGGCATCCCCGATGTCGTCGAAGATGCTGCCCACGCGCACCAGCTTGTGCACCTCCACACCCTGCTCCATGGCCCGGGCGCGCTCCTGTTCCAACTCCAGCTTGCGACGCGTCTCATCCACCTCGTCCTGCTTGGCGACCACGTGAAGCAGGTACACCTCGGCGCCTGTGTGCTTGGCCAAGCGCATGGCGTGGCTGATGGCATTGTCGGCCACCTTCGTGAAATCGGTGGGCACCAGGATTTTGTTGGTCTTTCCGCTCATGGTGGTAGCAGGTTCGATGCTGTGGTTCCTTGCGCGGCGAATGTAGCCGATGGCGCGGTGCGGGGGAATAGCGCCCGGGCGGCGGAGCCGTCAAGCAAACACCGGCGAACGCCTGTAAATGCATTTCGGACGGATCCGGATCGCGGGCTGATTTCGATTTGCATCCGGCAAGGCCACAAGGGTCTTGGCATCAACTAAATCCCCGAATGCGATGATGACGACAATGAAGAACAAGGTGCAGCTGGTAGGCCGCTTGGGCAAGGATCCGGAGCTGAAGACCGTGGGCTCGGGCTTGGTCATGCTCAAGTTGAGCCTGGCCACCAACGAGCGCTTCAAGGCGGCCAACGGCGAATGGAAGGATGAGACCCAGTGGCACCCCGTGGTAGCCTGGGGCAAGCAGGCCGAGCGCATGGCCGCTCTCTTGCGCAAGGGCAGCGGCCTGGTGGTGGAGGGCCGCCTGGTGCACCGCAGCTATGAGGCCAAGGATGGCAGCAAGCGCGTAAGCACCGAGGTGATCCTGTCCGACTATCAGGTGCTCGCGCCCCGCATGGAGGCCGAGTCGGCAGATGAGGCCTAGGGTGCTTTCACGATGCGTTGGGCCCTGCGTACGCCACCCGAATCAAGCTGCAGCAGATAGCATCCGGGTTGCAAGGATGGCAGCGGGACGGGCATGGCCTGGGGGCTGGCGGGCATCCGCAGCGTAAGCACCACGCGCCCTTGGCCATCCGTGATCGCGAGGTCGCCTCCGGTTGGCAGCGGGGCGATGCTCACCGCATCGATGAATGGAGAAGGCCACGCCAGCAAAGAATCGCGGACGCCTGGTTCCGGCACGGAGACCGCTGCCATGGGATACACTTCGCGGCAGATGGTGCTCACGCAGGTGTCGCTGAGCAGTGGGCCCCACGTCCGGAGCGTGCCGCAGAGCGAATAGGTCTGGAAGGGCTGATAGGCGTGGACCACCACATTGCCGGTGGCCAGGGCCCCGTCACCGAAATCCCAATCGATCCGCGCGTTCATGCCCGAAACGGTGGAAGTATCGATGACACCCACGAGCTCATTGTACTCCAGCGTGATGAATCCCTGATTCACGAGCTGGTCGCATGGCAGGTTGCCTGGCCCCATATAGAGCCACTGGCACAGCGTGGCGGTGCAGTTGGTGGGAGGCGCGCCAACCACGGTGAGGCACACTTGGAACGGGCCCGGACCGCTGAATTCGTGGGTGGGGGTGGGCGAGGAGGCGATAGCCGACCCATCGCCGAAGCTCCAAAAGGCGCCAGCGAGCTGCCCGCCAACGAACAGGCTCTGGTTGAGGAAAGTGATGCTGTTGCCCTGTACGGCTCCGATGCTGAAATTCGCGGTGAGCGCTGCGCAGAGCGCATACGGGACCGGCGCCACCACTTTGCAGACCGTGGTGCTGCAGGGTTGCGCGGTTTCCGGGTCGTACGCATCCACGGAAAGGCACATCGGATAGGGTTCCGGCCCGAAATAGGGGATGGTGGGTGAGCCCTGGGCCGTGAGCCAGGCCGAACCATCGTAATAGTGCCATATCGAGCTGGTCACTTGCGTGATCCCGGGCACCACTTGCGGTGTGAACTGGCACGCGTACCCATCGAGCAAGGTGGTGCTGAAGTCAACATGCATGCTCGTATCACAGGTCTGCATGATGCCGCTGCCACGCTGCGCGTGCAGGCCCACCAGCTGCTGGCCGAAAGAGAAGCCCGGTGCGCAAAGCGCTGCAGCCAGTGCAGCGGCATGGAAGGCGGCTTGCCAGACGGTTCGCATGGGCTCAGAAGCGGTGTAGGAGTTGGAAGCGGAGTCCCATGCGTTGAGGCTCGGTCCAGACATCGCCTCGGCGCCCGATCGTTGTGGCGGGAAGGGCGATGAACGGCACGGTGGCAAAGGTGAGCCGCTCGGTGATGCTGTAGGATGCGCTAAGCCCGCTCACGATAGACAGCATGCTCGGATAGCGAGCCCTAAGCTCCTTGCGGTCCAATTGGCGAGAGCGGATAAGCCCGGCGGCCTCATCAATCACCAGGCTGCCGGTAGAGCGGGCGAACGTGTGCTCGAATTGGGCTCCGATGCGGACGCCGAGCGACCAGCGGCCAAGGGCACGGGCCCAACCGCATTCGATTGGCACCCTGATGCGGATCCGATCATCGGCGCCCTCTGCCGTCGATTCGCGCATCACCACGGTGGTGATCGTATCCACATCCGTGAACACCACCTGCGTGTTAAGCGTGACGATCTGGGCCACCACTAAGTCATGCCTCAGCTCCTCGTGCCGCTCTGTGTGCCGGTACGACTGGGTGTAGCGGTCGCCCTCTGCGCCCAACCACAAGCTGAGGCCGCTGGGCCAGGAGCGCCCCACGGCCAGGCCGCCAGCGGCACTCATGGGCCAGGTGCTGCTGCCTTCGAGCGCATCCACGAGTGCTTGCGGCCTGCCGTGCCATTGCGAGCGCACGGCATGAAGCGTCGCCATCGGCCCAACCCACCATGATCCGCGCGGCCGGTAGTACTCGGGCTGCTGCGCAGCGCGAAGCTCATCGCCGGACGATCCACGGCGCATCGGAAGCAGCTCGATCCGTGGCAAAAGAGGCAGTCGCTCCAGAACAAGGAGGGCACCGGAGTTTGCTGAGCCAGCGGGCGGTGGCGCAGCATGGGATGACGCCGCTAGAGCATGGCTCCTCGGCTCTTCGCGACCTGCGCTCCTTGGGGTCGAATGGACCTGCGAAGGCAACAGCTCGCCCGAACGGGCAGGATCGCCCGATGCGCCCGAGTGCGCGCCGGCGGCTGCTCTGGATCCGGTGCGCTGGTTGCTCGTGGCTCCGCGACGAGGCGCTTCAGATGGCGCTGCCCGTTCAGCCATCACTTCGTGAAATGAAGAGCTTGATGGCTGCTCGGGCGTCGGTGGATTTCCTGTGTCCGTGCGGGCTGGCTGAGGAGTCGTGGTGGACGCACCTTGTTCGCTTGGGGGTTTAGCGTTCGCAAGCCCATCGCGACCGGGCCTGCCCGCCCAGGGTCCGAAGCGGAAGGCCCCCGCGCCAAGTAACAGGAAGAGTGCGATCGCGCCCGCGCGGCGCCAGAGAAGCGCTCGCTGCCGCCGCCGCCGGCGCGCGGCAGCTATGACGACCGCTCCGAGCCCTGCTGGCGGACTCACCGCAGCGCCATGCAGCTTGCTCGCGAACAGCTGATCAATGGGATGAATCTCCCGCATGGATGGGGGTCGTTTTCTGATGGATCATGTGCTGAAGCATCCGTCGGGCCTTGGCGAGCTGGCTGCGCGAGGTGCTCTCCCCGCAGCCGATGAGCTGGGCGATCTCCGCGTGGTCGTAGCCCTCGATGGCGAACAGGTTGAAGACCATGCGATATCCGTCAGGCAGCCCGGCCACTATGCGGAGGATTTCCTCGGTACCCAATTCATCCAGCGCCGAGGCC
>CAZJTB010000106.1:0-4566 GCA_964548485.1 uncultured Chryseobacterium sp.
GTGGGGTTCTGGTCGTTGCTGCTGAAGCCGTTCGGACCGCTCCAGGCGAAGCTGCCGTTGCCGCTGCCGCTCAGCGTCACGCAAGCATTGTTGCAGGTGATCGTTCCACCGGTGGCTTGCGCGCCGGGGAGCGTGTTATTCAAGGTTACTTCAACCTGATCCGTAGCGGTGCAACCGGTCTGCGGGTTGGTCACTGTGAGCGAATAAATGCCTGGCGCATTCACCACTGGGTTCGCTGAGCCGCCGCCGCTGGCGATGCCTGGGCCCACCCAGGAGAAATTCACCCCTGGTGTCTGACTGGAGCCGCTCAGCTGCACGCTGGGGCCCGTTGCGCAGTTGATCTCCGCATCATCGCCGGCATTGGCCGAGGGCGGGAAGGTGCCATCGATATTCACCGGGATTGCCACCAGGCATTGATTGAAGTCCCTGACTTCGACCGAGTAGGCGCCGGCAGAAACCCCGTTGAGATTGGGGCCCGTGGCGCCCGTGCTCCACAGGTAGCTGTATCCGGGCGTGCCGCCGGTTCCGCTGGCCGTGGCGCTGCCGGTGTTGGTCGAGCAGGCATCAAGCGTGGTCTGGATGTTCGCGCCGAGCGGCGGCGGTTGGCCCACGTTGAAGCTGGCTGTGGCGCTGCATCCGTTGAAGTCGGTCACGGTTACGGAGTACGGGCCTGCCACGAGGTTGATAGCGGTGGCGCCCGACTGCCCATCGCTCCAGGCATAGGTGAATGGCGCCAGGCCATCGGCCGTTGCCGTGATGCTGCCCGTCGCAGAGCTGTTGCACAGCGCGTCGGTCACCGTGCCGCCCGCTGTCATGATGCGCACCTTCACCACTTGATCGGCCGCGCCGGCCAGGATGCAGGCATCGCCACCGATGATGCGGCGGATGTACGTGTCCTGCGTGAGCGAGCCGATCTGCGCGCCGCTCAGGTTCTGTCCGGTGGCGCCGGAGATGTTCGTCCAGTTCAGGCTGTCAAGGCTGATCTGCCACTGGTAGGTGGCCGCGCTGCCCAGCGACGGATAGGCGGAAGCCGCGTTGTTGCGCACGATGGAGGGCAGCGTGTAGCTCGGCACCGAGCCGATGATGTCGCCGGGGTTGGCCCCGGGGCAGATGGCCACGCCTTGGTAGCTGATGCTGTTGCCCAGCAGGTCGGGCGGGTTGGCCCACACCACGAGGCCCGGCTCGTAGCGGTTCGTAGGACTGCTCTTCGTGGTGTTGAGCGCGCCCTGGGTGAGCGGGATGTTGTTGCTCTGCGCGGTGACGATGGTGTAGATGCGGCAGTTGCTGAACTTGATGCCGCGCTCGCCCACCGGATCGTAGTCGTCGCTGGTGCCGCCGTAGTAGGTGCTGAACTCGAGCTGGTTCAGGGCGCCCTTCAGCTTGAAGAACACCTTGTCGCGGCTGCCCTGGTTGGTGGCCTGCAGCGGCACGTTGGGCGCCGCGCTCACCGGGAAGTTGGTGCTGCCCGTGTAGCCGAACACGAACACGTCGTTGTTCTGGTCGGTGTTCAGGCCCATCATGTTCTCCTCGTTGCCGCTGCCGCCGACGTAGGTGCCGGCGATGAAGTTCTGGTTGATGTCCATGCGGCCCACATAGAAGTCGTTGCTGCCGTTGTGCGTGATGTCGTAGGCCCCGGCCGTCAGGTTGGCGCTGTTGAGGCCGCTGGTCACCCCGCCGAAGAAGAGCTCGGTGCGCGCCACGTTGAACTCCATGCAGAGCAGGTTCGCGGTCTGGTTCGTGGCGCTGGAGTAGTAGCTGCTCCAGGTGGTGGCGGCCGTGGCGCCGTTGAGGCGCTGCAGGAAGCCGGCCGTGGTGCCGCCGCGCGTGCTCTGGCGCGGGCTCACCGTGGGGAAGTTGGTGCTGGCCGTGTTGCCGCCCACGAAGAGGTCGCCGCTCACGGTGTTGTGCAGCATGATGCTGGCCCGGTCGTCGCCGCTGCCGCCGTAGTTGCGCATCCACACCAGGCTGCTCAGGTCCTGGTTGATGCGGAAGAGCAGCACGTCGGTGCCGCCGTTGTTGGTGTTGCTGGCCCCGCTGCCGGGGTTCAGGGTGAGCAGGTTGGTGCTGGTGGTGCTGCCCGCCACGAACACGTCGCCGTTGGCGGTCAGGCGCACGTCGTAGTTGTCGTCGGCGCCGTTGCCGCCCACCACCGCGGCCTTGATGCTGTTGCCGGCGGTGTTGATCTTCAGCACGAACACGTCGATGCCGCTCTGCGCCTGCTGGTTGATGCTGCTGCCGCTGAAGGCCGGCCCGCCGAGCAGGGGGAAGTTGGTGCTGCTGGTCTGGCCGGTGATGTACAGGTTGCCGTCGGGGCCCTGCTCCATGGCGTAGGGGTTGTCGTCGCCGCCGCCCCCGATGTAGGTCTGCCATACACGTGCGCCACTGCCGCCCACCGTGGCGGGCTCCAGGTACTTGCCCACGATGATCTCCAGGTTGCCGTTGGCGGTCTCATCGAAGGCGCCCGGGGTGATGTTGTCGGTGGTGCCCACCACGCGCGCCACCACGTAGATGGCGCCGTCGCTCGGGTCCACCCAGATGCAGTGGCCGTGGTTGTCGCCGCTGCTGTTGGTGTTGATCCAGGTGGCCCAGCGCATGGCGATCGGGTCGATCACCAGGGGCTGCGTGCGGTCGTAGGCGCCCAAGGCGAAGCGCAGCACGTTGCCGTCCACCTTGTAGGCGGCCTCCACGCGCACCTCGCGCTCGGCGGTCCGCTGATAGACGTAAGGCGCCGGGTAGGCCATGTCGCCCAGGATCGTCTCGATAACCAGCTCGCCTTTGTCGTTCACGCGCATGCGCCCGATGCCGTCGTGCGCGATGGCCACCTCGTTCGGGTCGCCGCCGGGCATCACGATCACGTCGTACTCCAACGAGCCATCTTCAGCCGGGTAATAGCGGGCGTCCACCTGCGGGTAGATGCCCTTGTACCACACCTCCTGGTAGCTGGCCACGTCCGTGGCGCTGCGCCCACCCGTGAAGTAGTTGCTCACCTCCGGGTGCCGGACGCTCGCCTCGATGCGCACGTTCGGCGACGCGCCCACGAAGCGGTGCCGCCAGGCATGCCCGCGCTTGCGCCATTGCAGCTCGCGCATCGGCCTGCCCCGGGCCATCTCGTCCTCGATGCGGAAGCCCTCGGCGATGCGCTTCTCCACTTCCACCGGATCGTACGCGGTGACCACCATGCCCTGCGGCGTGGCCACGGCCTGGCCCAGCGGGAAGTCGGCGCGGTAGAGCACGCCGGGGCCGAACTGCCCTTTGTTCTCGGTGAAGTGGATCTCCTGGTCGTGCTTGTGCAGCAGGTGATCCATCGATTCGTGGTGATGGCCTTTGCGTGCCTCGGGCAGCGCTTGCCCGTGGGCATGGCCGTGCGCGCGCTGTGCCGCGGCCGGCAGGGGTGCCAGCAGCAGCGGCAGCAGGGCGGCCGCAAGGGCGCGCCGCGCGCGGTTCAAGGTTCGGTTCAGCATGTTCATGGGGTAGGGGATTTCATCATGGTCTTCGCGTTCGGTGCGGCAGGGCACGGTGCCCAAGCCTTGTTCGGGGTCCAGCCAAAGCCGGTCTTGTTCAGGGTACGGGCGCACCTCTGTAGCGGCGCTCCCGGAGCGGGTGGTGATGGATCGCATGGCGCTTGCCCGTTTTCGGGTCCAAGCGTTTCAAAGGCGAAGTCTGACGAGCGATCCGTTCCTGGAAGAGTGGCGCGAACATATCAGGATGGGAACGGCTGTGTCAAGTTTGGTCTATAAAAAAGAGCCGTTCGTCGATTAATATGATTGTTGGTCGATGCTTATCACGAATAGCCCGTGCCTGTGCGGCCCCTGGCTGTTCAAAACTTCTTGTCGGGAAATTTGGCAAAGGCCCTATCGCGATGCTTAATTGTGCGTCGCATTGCCGACAGGAAATCCGTCAATGCGAAACAGGTACAGCACACGAACCAACACGAAACGGACATGGCTACGGAGATCAACAAGGAGAAACTGAAGGCGCTGCAGCTCACCATGGACAAGCTGGAGAAGACCTTCGGCAAGGGCGCCATCATGAAGCTGGGCGATGATGCCATCGAGCAGGTGGAGGTGATTCCCACGGGGTCGCTGGGGCTCGATCTGGCGCTTGGCGTAGGCGGCTACCCCAAGGGCCGCATCATCGAGATCTATGGTCCGGAGAGCTCCGGCAAGACCACCCTGGCCATCCATGCCATCGCGGAGGCTCAGCGCAAGGGAGGCATCTGCGCCATCATCGACGCGGAGCATGCCTTCGACCGCTTCTATGCCGAGAGCCTCGGCGTGGATACCGAGAACCTGCTGATCAGCCAGCCCGACAACGGTGAGCAGGCGCTGGAGATCGCCGACAACCTCATCCGCTCGGGCGCCATCGACCTGCTCGTGGTCGATAGCGTGGCGGCCCTCACGCCGCGCGCGGAGATCGAGGGCGAGATGGGCGACAGCGCCGTGGGCATGCAGGCCCGCCTCATGAGCAAGGCCCTGCGCAAGCTCACCAGCACCATCGGCAAGACCGGCTGCTGCTGCATCTTCATCAACCAGCTGCGCGAGAAGATCGGTGTGATGTTCGGCAATC
>CAZJTB010000106.1:4634-7692 GCA_964548485.1 uncultured Chryseobacterium sp.
TGAAGGAAGGGGAGAACGTGATCGGCAACCGCACCCGCGTGAAGGTGGTGAAGAACAAGGTGGCGCCGCCCTTCCGCAAGGCCGAGTTCGACATCATGTTCGGCAAGGGCGTGAGCAAGACCGGCGAGATCATCGACATGGCCACCGAGATGGGCATCGTGAAGAAGAGCGGCAGCTGGTTCAGCTACGAGGACAACAAGCTCGGGCAGGGCCGCGACATGGTGCGCCAGCTGCTCGACGATAATGAGGAGCTCTGCGCCGAGCTCGAGCATCGGATCAAGGAAGCGGTGGCTAAGACCGAGCAGCCGGTCGAAGCCTAATGGGTTGCCCCGCTACTTTTGAAGGCCCCGGATGGTGAAACCGGGGCCTTCGCCTTTCATGCGGCATCCTGCCTTCCTCAAGCCCTGCCTGCTCCTCGCGCTGCTCTGGTCGTGCGGGGGCGATTCGCCGAAGAGCACCGAAGCCCCGGAAGGGAGCCTCGCCTGGATCGAGCAGCGCATCATCGACAACCCGCGCGATGCCTCACTCTTCGCCCGGCGCGCGGCCTATTTCCAGAAGCTCGATAGCTTCCGGCTGGCCGAGGCCGATTGGAAGCGGGCCATCGCCTTGGATGAGCGTGGCACGGACTATCGCCTTGGGCTGGGCGACCTGTATTTCCAGAAGGTGAGGCTGGCCGATGCCGAGCGCCTCTTCCAGGAAGCCATCGCCCTGGATGCGAAGAGCATCCCGGCGCGATCGAAGCTCAGTGAACTGTATCTGGCGCAGAGCCGCTACAAAGAGGCCATGGCCGAGGCCAACGAGGCCCTGCGCCTCGATCCGCAGGATGGCGCGCTGTACAACCTCAAGGGCTGGATACACCGCATCGCTGGGGACACCGATCTGGCCATCAGCAGCTACCAAACTGCCGTGGAGCGCGACCCGCGGCTCTACGATGCCTACATCTCGCTTGGCCTCCTGCATGCCGCCCGGCACGACCGACTGGCCCTGGATTACTACGCGAATGCCATCGCACTGCGGCCAACGAGCATCGAGGCCCTGTACAACAAGGCCATCTGCGCGCAGGATCACGGACTGGACAGCATGGCCCTGGCCCTCTATGCCCGGATCAAGGAGGTGGAGCCGCGCTATCCGCTGGCCTACTACAACACCGGGTACGTGCTGCTCGAGCGCCGCAACGAAAGCAAGCAGGCACGGCAGGAGTTCACGCAGGCCATCAAGCTGCTGCCCGACTACACCGATGCCTATTACAGCCGTGGTTTGACCCATGAGCTGGAGGGCCATCTGGACAGCGCGCTGATGGATTACAAGCAGGCGCTCAAGCTCGCTCCGGACCACACGGATGCGGCCAAGGGCTTGAACAGGCTGGCGGAGAAGGGCGTGAAGGTGGCCCCGCGCTAACGACGCTTCGGAGGGGCGGCGGCCTCCACCACCCAATTGCGGCCCTCGCGCTGATGCACCACGAAGCGCCTCACGCGGAAGCCCTGCGGCGTGTGCGCGCGGAGGGTCCAGGTGCCGGGCTTCAAGCGGGTGATGTCGAATGCCTCAAGGTCCTCCTTCACCAGCTGCTCCACGACATTCCCCTGGGCATTGAGGAGGTCCACCATGTAGGTGCTTGCCGGCAGGCTGAACCGCACGATGGCCGGCGATTCCGTTTCGAACAACCGTATCACCTCATCATCCGCTGTGCGGTGCGGCGCGGCTGCGGGCATGTAGGCCAGATCGCCCTGGGCGCGCGCCATCGGGGCCAGGCAGGCCAGGGCCAGGAACAAGGCGGTGGATCTCATGGCGCCTTCCTACGGCCGGGAGCCCGCTCCGGTTCGCCGATCCTTTCGCAACTTCGCCGGCCCATCGGGGCTGTAGCTCAGCTGGCCAGAGCGCGTCGTTCGCAATGACGAGGTCGTGGGTTCGACTCCCATCAGCTCCACAACATTCGCTTCGCATGCCCACCGTGGTCGATGTGCGCACACCGGAGGAGTTCGAAGAGGGCCATGTGCCGGGCTCGAGGAACATCCCGTTGGACGAGATCCCGTTCCGCGTACCCGAGTTCAAGCTGATGGAGCCGCCCATCGTGCTCTGCTGCCGCAGCGGCGCCCGCAGTGGGCAGGCCCAGGCCTACCTCAACGCGCAGGGCGTGCATGGCGTGGAGAACGGCGGCGGCTGGATGGACGTGCTGGAGTCATTCAACAACAGCGGATCATGAACAGGCTGAAGAGCTCGATCACCATCCTGGCCCTTGCATGCAGCACGGCTGTTTCGGCGCAGACGGATGGCAGGGAACTCGCCCCAGAGGCGTTCCAATCGGCTATCGCCGAAGGGAAGGCCGTCCTGGTTGATGTGCGCACCCCGGCAGAGTATGCATCGGGCCACATCGCGGGCAGCGTGAACATCGATTGGTCGGCGAAGGATTATGAAGCGGGGTTCAGCCAGCTCGATCCGAATAAGCCGGTGCTCCTCTATTGCCTGGGCGGTGGCCGCAGCGAGCAGGCCATGGAGTACCTCGAGGGCAAGGGGTATTCGGCAGCGCACCTCCAGGGCGGCATCTCCGCGTGGAAGAAGGCCGGTCTCCCAACCGAACGCTGAACCCCGTAAGCACGAAAGCCCCGGTGACCGGAGCCTTCGCGCAGTATGTGGAACGGGCTACTTGTCGTCGTTGCCCAGATTGATGCCGATGGTGAGACCATAAAGTAGGTAGCGCGAGCCGATGTCGCTGACCACCGGATTGTCCTTGAAAACGCGGCTGAGCCCGAAGCTGACGCTTGGTTCAACGGTCACCAGGCCCATGTCGAAGCCCAGCGCCGCATCGATGTTGAGCGAGCCCCGGCGGAAGTCGCCCTTGTCGTAAGCGATCTCATCGTTGCGGTCGTCGATGCTCAGGAGCACATCATAGGTGGGGCCCATGGCGAAGCGCAGGTCGAATTGGTAGCTGTCGATGATGCGGTAGCCCATCATGGCCTTCAGGCGCAGGTTGGTGCGCACCAGGTCGTCCTCGAATGCGAGTGTGTCCGCGAAGGAAGTCTTGATGGCCGTGGCGCTGCGCCCGAAGAAGCCACCAGGCTGG
>CAZJTB010000107.1:0-7691 GCA_964548485.1 uncultured Chryseobacterium sp.
CGACATCAGCTACATCTGCCTGGGCGCGGTGTACCTGCTCAATGTGGTGGACGCCAGCGTGGATGCCCATTTCGTGCGCTTCGATGTGGGCCGGGACCTGAGCGCGGGACTCGGGCCATCGCTCTCGACAGCAGCCTTGGGCGCGCCGGGAATAAGCCTCTCCCTTGCCCTTCGCTGAGGCCCTCCTCCTTTCACACTTGTTTGCCATGGCCTCAAAGGCAGGCGGTTACCTTCGGCGCCCACCATGCGCATCGCACTCTACGGCTATGGGAGAATGGGCAAGGCCATTGAGGCTGCGGCCAGCGCTCGTGGTCATGAAGTGGTGCTGCGCGTGACCCAGGCCAACGCGGGCACCCCACCAGCCGACGCGGATGCGGCCATCGAGTTCAGCAAGCCCGACCAGGCGCTGGCCAACATGCGGCTGTGCCTGGAGATGGGCGTGCCGGTGGTGGTGGGCACCACGGGCTGGTACGACAAGCTGAACGAGGCGCGAGCATTGGTTGAGGAATACAAGGGCTCCTTGCTCTGGGCCAGCAACTTCAGCATCGGCGTGAACCTCTTCTTCCGCGTGAACCGCCAGCTGGCCGCGCTCATGGACAAGCAGCCGGGCTACCGCGCGCGCATCGACGAGGTGCACCATGTCCACAAGCTCGATGCGCCAAGCGGCACGGCCATCACCCTGGCCAACGATATCGACCTGCGCACGCAGCGCTACAGCGGTTGGCAACTCGCAGGCCAGGCTCAACCCTCAACCGGCCCCAACCTTCAACCCTCAACCATCCCCATCAAGGCTGAGCGCACCGGCGAGGTCACAGGCAAGCACAGCGTCACCTGGGCCTCCGCCAACGACCGCATCACCATCACGCACGAGGCCTTCGACCGCAGCGGCTTCGCCACGGGCGCGGTGATCGCGGCCGAATGGCTCCAGCACCGCAAGGGCCTCTTCACCATGGATGACGTGCTGGACATGAACGCCTGACCGCAGCTGTCCAACCTGCAACATTCAACCTACAACCCTCAACCTTGCTCCCCTACCTCTTCCTCCTCGCCTACTTCGCCGTGCTCATGGCCAGCCTGTGGAAGCTCTTCCAGAAGGCCGGCAAGCCCGCGTGGGCCGGCTTTGTTCCCGGCTACAACATCCTGGTCTGGCTGAAGATCACCGGCAAGCCCTGGTGGTGGATCGTGCTCTTCATCGTGCCGGGCGTGAACCTGCTCATGTTCATCATCATGAACGTGAACATCAGCATCGTGCTGGGCCGCCGCGACTTCAAGGAGCATGTGCTCATGACCTTCCTCCCCTGGTGGAAGGTGCCCGAGACCGTGTTCGCGCAAAACAGCTACGTGGGCCCGATTCCGGTGGCGCAGCGGAAGCGCGGCTTGCTGGGCCAGTGGGGCGACGCCATACTCTTCGCGGTGATCGTGGCCACGGTGTTCCGCACCTACACCTTCGAGGCCTTCACCATCCCCACGCCATCGATGGAGAAGAGCCTGCTGGTGGGCGATTACCTTTTCGTGAGCAAGCTCAGCTACGGCCCGCGCCTGCCCATGACACCACTCACCTTCCCCTTCACGCACCACACCATCCCCGTGGTGAACACGCCCTCCTTCGTCACCTGGTTCTCGCAGCCCTACCGGCGCTTGCCGGGATTCGGCCGTCCGCAGCGCGGCGATGCGGTGGTCTTCAATTTCCCAGAGGGCGATACGGTGCTGGCGAACGTGCAGAACCAGAGCTACTACCAGCTGGCCCGCGAGCATCCGCGCGCCAAGCTGGCCGACCCCGCCTATCGCCATGCGAACCTGCGCGGCGCGGACCAGCGGCCCATCCCGGGCGGAGGACTGCTGGTGCGCCCGATCGACAAGCGCGAGAACTACATCAAGCGCTGCGTGGCGCTGCCTGGCGACAGCCTGCGGATCGAGCATGGACAGTTGTTCGTGAACGGCGAAGCGCAGCCCATCCCGCAAACCGGTCAGTTCAGCCATGAGTTCATCCTCAAGCAGCCGTTCAGCCCGGAGCGCTTGAAGAAGCTGCTCGACATCTCGGCCAGCGACATCTATCAGGCGCAGCTGCAGGATGGGCGCTACCTCGCGATCATCCCCTGCGCCCCTGATGTGGCCGAGAAGCTCGCCAAGTTCGAGAGCGTGGTGAGCATGACGCGCCAGGACCGCGAGCGCGGCTTCTACGCCGATGAGCGCTACCACCACCCCATCTTCCCGAACGATCCGCGCTTCGACTGGACCGAGGACAACTTCGGTCCGCTGTGGGTGCCGAAGCAGGGCGCCACCGTGCAGCTCTCGCTGGAGAATCTCCCGCTGTACCGCCGCATCATCAGCGTGTACGAGGGGCATAGCATCGAGGTGAAGGGCGATGCCATCCTCATCGATGGCCTGCCCGCCATCAGCTACACCTTCGCGCAGGACTATTACTGGATGATGGGCGACAACCGTCACCGCTCGCAGGATGCGCGGTTCTGGGGATTCGTCCCCTTCGATCACATCGTGGGGAAAGCGGTGCTGGTGTGGTTCACCAAGGATCCGGAGACGGGCATCCGCTGGAAGCGCCTGTTCTCCGGGGTGAAATAGGCCTGGCGCTTTGTCCGTGGCCGATTGAATCCAAAGCCGGTTGAGGGCCTCAGGCATCCTGGCACGCGCGCGGCGGAACGAGTGGTTCCGCGCCTTCCTGCTGGCCGCCGGCATGCTGCTCTTGCTGCATGCCTTCGTGTTCCGCTTCGTCACCGTGCGCAGCACCAGCATGTTCGCCACGCTGCTGCCAGGCGATCTGCTGTTGGTGCAGCGCTGGCCCTGCTGGACCGGCTTTGAGCGCGGCGATATCGTGGTCTTCCGCGACCCGCTCGGCGACCGTGCGGCCATGTGGCGCCGTCCATTGCTGGTGAAGCGGATCGTGGCGATGCCCGGCGATACGGTGGAGATCGCACGCGGGCGGCTCCTCGTGAACGGCATGCCCTTCGTGGAGGCGCCTGGCTTGACCACGAGCCATTTGGTGCGCTTGCGCGAAGGCGCCGACGGCCAGGCATTCGCCGTGCGCCACGGCTTGCCGGATGCGCTCGTGATTCCCGGACGCACGACCTTGGAAACGGCCCTGAACCCGATGCTCGCGGAGGCCATCGCGCGCGACCCGGACGTGGTGGACGTGGCACCGATGCGGCTGGCCACTGGCGCGCAGGCGCATGTGTTCCCCTTCAGTCCGCGCTACGGCTGGAATGGCGATGATTACGGGCCGATCACCGTTCCCCGGCGCGGCGAAACCCTGCGGATCGACGTGGACAACCTGCCCATGTACGATCGGCTGATGAGCATCTACGAAGGCCACCGGCTCAGCAATTCCGGCAATCAGCTCCTGCTGGACGGCCTGCCCTTGGAGCGGTACCGGGTTGAGCAGGACTACTATTTCGTGCTGGGTGACAGCCGGCATTTCAGCTCGGATTCCCGGTACTGGGGCTTCGTGCCAGCCGATTGCATCGTGGGCCGCGGCGGTCCCGTGCTGCACAGGCAACGGCATGCGCCCCTCGGATTGCGGACCGGGGCGGCGGAGGCAGGCAGGTACCTTCGCGCACGATGAAGCGGACCCATGCCTGCCTTGTGCTCGCGCTGACCCTGGCCTCCTGCGGCACCGGTACGGATGGCGGGCAGCTCTGCCAGGAATTCTTCGAGCCCTATGCCGACCTTGTGAGCGACCGTGCGGAGGACCATCGGAACCGGGGCTATGTGGAAGCGATGCGGGCTTACCGTGAAGGGCGCTACGAGGAAGCGGAGCAAGGGCTGCAGGCCTACATCGACAGCCGGCGCGACTTCCACAAGGGGGCCTACCTCTATCTCGCGGTGAGCCAATTGGCCAACGGTAAGCCTTACGACGCGGAGCTCTCCATCGACAAGCTGGAGCACAGCAGCGTGAAGGGCTTCGCCGATCAATGCGGATGGTACACCGTGCTCTGCTGGCTGTGCAGCGAGCAATGGGCGCGCGCGCTCGAAGGCGCGAGAGCCATCGCTGACGCGCCACGCCATGCCTATAAGAAGCAGGCTGCGGCGCTGGTGAAGCGACTTGAGGGCACCCTGCCATGAGGCACGAGGAGGCCGCGCGCCGCCTGAGGCGGGTCATGGGCGGCCCCCTGCCCGGCCACGATGCCTTCCTGGAACTGAGCGGCTACAAGCGTCCCGACCTGGAGGCCGCGCGCCGCGCCGATCCGCCACCGCGCGAGAGCGCGGTGCTCGTGCTCATCTATCCCAAGGAGGGCCTGGCCCACACGGTGCTCATGCTGCGGCCCGCTTACGATGGCGTGCACAGCGGGCAGGTGTCCTTCCCCGGAGGCCGCATGGAACCGGGCGACTGGGACCTTCGCGCGACGGCGCTGCGCGAGTTCGCCGAGGAGACCGGCGCGCGTGCCGATGCGGAGCTGCTCGGTGCGCTCACCCCGGTGTACATACCGCCCAGCCGTTCGCTGGTAACGCCTTATGTGGCCGTGGTTGATTCCTTGGGCGCCTTCGATCCCGATCCGCGCGAGGTGGCCGAGCTCATCGAGGCGCCGCTGAGCCTGTTGCTCAGCGACGGCATCCTGAAGCGCCGCCAGCAGCACATCGCCATCCTGGGTCGCACCGTGGAGGTCCCCTACTTCGACGTGCGCGGCCACGTGGTGTGGGGCGCCACGGCCATGATGATCGCCGAGCTACGCGAGCTGCTGCTCAAGGACTAATCCGCAGAAGCGGAGCAGCTTCTCGTTGGGCCGCTGGCCCTGGGCATCGGCGCTGAACTCCGGCTTGATGCGCTTGACGAAGTACATGTCGATGGCGCCCTTGTTCTTCGCCTCCACCTGCCCGCGGTGCACGCACTCGAAGTGGTCCTTCACCAGGCGGTAGGTGGCGCCGCTGATGTTCACCTCGCCCACCTCGCCGCTGCTCTCCATGCGGCTGGCCGTGTTCACGGTATCGCCCCAGATGTCGTAGGCGAATTTGCGCTTGCCCACCACGCCGGCCACCACCGGGCCGGTATGCACGCCGATGCGCAGCGCCCAGGGCTCCTTGCCAGCGGCGCGATGCTCATCCTGCCAGCGGCTCATCAGCTCGCGCACCTCCAACGCGGCCAGCACGCATTTGTGGGCGTGCCGCGCATCGCTGGTGGGCACGCCGGCCGCGCACATGTAGCTGTCGCCGATGGTCTTGATCTTCTCGATGCCGTAGCGGCCCACGATCTCATCGAACTGCACGAAGCACTGGTCAAGCTCGCTCACCAGCTCCTCGGGCGTCATCCGCTCGGCCACGCGCGTGAAGCCCTTCATGTCGGTGAAGAGCACGGTGACCTGGTCGTGGCGGCGCGCGGTGGCCTTGCCCTTCTCCTTGAGCTCCTCGCTGATCTCCTTCGGCAGGATGTTGAGCAGCAGGTCCTCGATGCGCTCCTTCTGCCCCTCGATTTCCTTGCTCTGCGCCACCACCTCGGCCGTGCGCTCCTCCACCTTCTTCTCCAGCACCAGGTTGCGCAGCCGCAGCTGCCGCTCGCGCACCTTGATGTAGCTGAAGAGCGAGATGCCGATGAAGAGCGCGAGCGCGGTGTAGAACCACCAGCTCTGATACCACGGCGGATGGATGGTGAAGCGCAGCTCGGTGGGCGGGTCGCTCCACAGGCCGCTGCGGTCCATGGCCTTCACGCGGAAGGTGTAGGTGCCCGGCGGCAGCGCTGGATAGGCGGCCACCGTGCTGGCCGTCATGGGCTGCCAATCCTCCTCGAGGCCCGCCAGCATGACCATGTAGCGCACCGCATTGGGATCACTCAGCGCAACGCACCCGTAGCGGATGCGGATGTTGCGCTCGTCGTGGCTGAGGCTGGCCTCTCCGCTCACCGGGCGGTCCTCCAGGTTCACGGTCCAGCCGCGGATGGTCACGAGTGGCGCCACGTTGCGCTCCACCTCCTGCTTGTTGCCCACGCGGGTGGCGCCGTTCACCGTGCCGAAGAGCACGCCGCCATCGCGCAGGGCGCACACGGCATTGGGCTTCACCTCGATGCCCGTGAAGCCCGCCCGCTCGGTGAAGGCGATGAAGCCCTCCTGCTTGTGGCGCCATTTGTTCAGGCCCTTGGTGGTGCCTATCCACACGTGGCCCTTGTCGTCGGTGGCCAGCGCCTTGATCACGTTGCTGAGCAGGCCCTGCTCGGTGGTGAAGCGCTGCACCTCCTTGCCATCCTTCAGCACGATGATGCCCTGCCCTTCCGTGCCCACCCAGATACGGCCCTCGCGGTCCTGGGTGAAGCACGAGGCGGCGAAGGAGCGGCCCAGGTCGATGCGATGCGCCCTGCCGTTGTCGATGCGGGTCACGCCGTTGCTCTTGCTGCCCACCCAGATGGAGCCGTCGCGGTCGCGGAGCAGCGCGATCACATGGCGGCCCGCCAGGCCATCCTCCTCGGTGTAGGGCGTGGGCACGGTGCCGCTGCCCGGCAGGTAGCGCCACAGGCCGTTCACGCTTCCCACCCAGAGCTCGCCGGGCTGCCCGATCTCCAGCGCCGTGACGCGCAGGTCGGCGAGGCTGCCGGATACCTCCAGGGCCTCCTGCGACCGGCCGGAGCGCGGATCGTAGCGCAGGAGCCCGCCGCCCTCGGTGCCCACCCATACATAGCCCTTGTCATCCTCGCGCAGGCAGCGCACGAAGTTGCTGGTGAGCTGCCCCTTCTGCGCGGTGATCTGCTCGGCGAGGCGGCCCTGCTTGTCGAGCACCACGATGCCCGCGTTGGTGCCGAACCACACCCGCTGGTTGCGGTCCTCCAGGACCGCGAAGACCTTGGGGTCGTTGAGGCCCTCGGTCTCGCCATAGGTGATGAAGCGGTCGCCCTTGAAGATGTCCAGGCCGCTCTCGTACATGCCGATGAGCATGTTGCCCTCGCGGTCGCGCACCAGGCAGCGGATGGCACGGCCATGCAGTCCGTTGTCGGGGCCATAAGCACGGACGCCTTCCGCGGTCACGCAGGCCACGCCGCCATCGGTGGTGCCTATCCATACCTGGCTGTCGCCATCCTCTCCGAAGCAGTAGATGGTGTTGCTGCGCAGCCCGCTGAGGATATCGAAGCGGTCGCAGCGGCCATCGGCGGTGCAGCGGAACGCGCCGCCGCCCTGGGTGCCCACCCAGATGCGGCTCTTGGAATCGACGAAGAGCGCGGTGCGGCTGAAGACATCAGGAACACCGGGCAGGTTGTACTCCGAGGCGGTGCCTCCATCCCACGCCTGCAGGGCGCCGTTGCCGGTCACGAGCGCCACGCGGCCATCGGGCAGCGCGGCCATGGTGAGCAGGTGGTCCTTCAATCCTTCATCCGCGCCGATGCGGCGCGCATTCAAGGAGCCGTCCTCGGCGGGCGGGCCCTGGATGCGCCAAAGTCCGGAACCCATGGTGCTCACGAGTATGCCGCCGCTCTTCTCCTGCACCCATGAGGTGATCGCGCTGCTGATGCCGCTGCCCAGGCTGCACGCCCGGAAAACGCGTCCATTGGTCCAGGTGATGCCGCCATCGAGATGCCCGGCCCATACGCTGCCCTCGGCATCGACGAGCAAGGAGAAGACACCGCCTGATGCGGTCCCGTCAACCGTGCCGTGGTCCACCACGCTGATGCCATCGTAACTGGCCAGGCCCGACTCGGTGCCCACCCAGATGATGCCATCGGGGCTCTGTGCCGCGCAATACACCTTCACGGCGGGCAGCCC
>CAZJTB010000108.1:0-7631 GCA_964548485.1 uncultured Chryseobacterium sp.
CTACGACAGCAAGTACAAAGGCAGCGATGGCGTGGAGCGCAGCACCGCCTTCGCGGGCAACTACGTCTTCAATACGCTGCTCGGCAAGGAGTGGAGCATCGGCAAGGCGAAGCGCAACGCGATCACCTTCGACACCAAGTTCACCACCAGCGGCGGCCGGCCCTTCAGCCCCATCGACCTCGACGCCACGCGCGCCAACCAGGGCCGCGAGGTGTACGTGGACGACCAGGCCTACAGCAAGCGCTACGACGCCTACCTGCGCCTCGATGTGAAGTTCGGCGTGCGCATCAACGGCAAGGGCGGCAAGGTGAGCCACCAGTTCTTCGTGGACCTCCAGAACGTCACCGACCGCGAGAACATCTTCGTGGAGCGCTACAACCGCGTCACCGACCGCATCAATCCGGTCTATCAGAACGGCTTCTTCCCGGACTTCATGTACCGGATCCAGTTCTAGGGGATGGTTGGGAGTTGGAGGTTGAAGCGTGTTGAGGGTTGAAATGCCTTGCAGACCCTGACTCAAGCCGCCATCGCCCAACCTGTAACCTGCCCTCTCATCAACCTTCACGCCCAACCCACAGATGAAACAAGTGATCCTCATTACAGGCGCCAGCAGCGGCATGGGCAAGGCCTTCGCGCTGCGCCTCATCGAAGCCGGCCACACGGTTTACGGCGCAGCACGTCGCGTGCAACAGATGCAAGACCTGATTGACAAAGGCGGCCGGGCGATCGCCATGGACGTGACCGACGATGCCACGATGGTGAGCGCCGTGGAGCGTATCATCGGAGAGCAAGGGCGCATCGATGTGCTCATCAACAACGCGGGCTACGGCATCTACGGCTCGGTGGAGGAGACGCCGATCCAGGAAGCGCGCCGCCAGTTCGAGGTGAACCTCTTCGGGCTCGGGCGCCTCACGCAGCTGGTGACCCCGCACATGCGCAAGCAGGGCAGCGGCCGCATCATCAACATCAGCAGCATGGGCGGGAAGATGTACCTGCCGCTGGGCGCTTGGTACCACGCCAGCAAGCACGCGCTCGAGGGCTGGAGCGATTGCCTCCGCCTCGACCTGAAGGAGCACGGCATCGATGTGGTGATCATCGAGCCGGGCGTGATCCGCACGGAGTTCGAGGAGGTGATGGTGGCACCGATGATCGCACGCAGCGGCAGCGGCCCCTACGGCGCGCTCACGCGGAAGGTGGCGAAGGGCACCGAGAAGAACTACCGCAAGGGATCGGACCCCGAGGTGATCGTGCGCCTGGTGATGAAGGCCGTGCATGCGCGCCGGCCACGGACGCGTTACGTGGGCGGGCACCTGGCCAGGCCGGTGATGGCCCTGCGCAAATGGGGCGGCGACCGGCTCTTCGACTGGGGCATCATGCAGGCCTCTTGAACACCGTCACGGATGAGCAAGCTTCCAACCACCTTCCATCTGTCCATCACCGGTCTGCGCGTGCGGCCCGGGCTCATGAACCGATTGCGCTTCACCTGGCACGCCGTGCGGTCCTTCAATCAGGCCCGGCACGCTCCCGGCGCCTTACATGTGGCCGCGCGCCGCATCAACGGTGTGGAGCACACGGTAACCGCCTGGGTTGACCGCGAGCACATGCTGGCCTACGTGCGCAGCGGCCCGCACCTCGAAGCGATGAGGGCCTTCCACCGCATCGCCGTGGGCTCCACATTCGGCATGGCCGCTGATCGCATTCCGGCGTGGGATGAGGCGCATGCGCTGTGGAAGGAGAAGGCCGTGCCCTACGAAGGCCAGCGCTGATGCGCTGAACCGGGCGATCGCCAGACTTGTTCAAGCTCCGGCGATTCCCAGCTTTGCCGCAGCTCATCTCCCATGACCACACGACTCCTGCTCGCGCTCGGCATGGGCGCGGCCTTGGCCTCCTGCAACGTCACCAAGCGGCTGGATAAGGCCAGCACGAAGGCCTTCCGCACCCACGGCCTGGTGGCCCGCAGCTTCGGCGGTGCCGATGGGGTGCGCTATGCGTGGGCGAGCGCCGGACTTGACCGCAACGAGAAGCCCAAGCTCCTCCTGGTGCACGGCATCACCAGCAGCCATGCCATGTGGAGCAACAACCTGGCGACGCTCAGCCGGCATTTCGACCTCATCGTGCCCGACCTCATCGGCCATGGCCGCACCACGGTGGGCTGGAGCGGCAACAGCGTGGATGAGCAGGTGCGCCACCTGAGCACCGTGCTCGACAGCCTGAAGGTGGAGGACCCCGTGTTCGTGGTGGGCAACAGCTACGGCGGCGCCATCGCGGCCAACTTCGCCGAGCAGCATCCCGAGCGCACCCGGGGGCTCGTGATCTACGATGGCCCCGCCAGCGATTACACGCGCGCCATGGCCGACAGCGTGGCGCGCTCGGTGGGCGCGAAGGACATCGCCGACCTGTTCACACCGAAGGATGCGGCGGAGCAGCGGCGGCTGATGAACATCGCCTTCCACCATCCGCCCAAAGTGCCGGGTTTCGCGCTGAGGCAGCTGCACCGCAAGCTGGAGGGCCTGCGCCCGAAGCATCTGGCGTTGCTGCAGGACCTGCTCATGCGCGAGCAGGAGTACGCCACCAAGGCCTACCGCTGGAATATGCCCGTGCACGTTCTCTGGGGCGAAGGCGACCGCCTGATCCCGCTTCAGGTTGGGCGCGGCATCGTGAAGCGCAGCGGCCTGCCGGATGACCGGCTCATCATCGTGCCGCAGGCGGGCCATGTGGCCAACCAGGAGCAACATGAGGTGTTCGAGGGTCACCTGCTGCGCGTGCTGAAGGATGGCCCGTGCCCGGACCCGCAGGTGGCCAGCGAGGGCCCCTGCACCAAGGAGCTGCGCCCGGTGTGCGGCTGCGATGGCGTCACGTACGCGAATCCATGCCTGGCCTGGCGCGCGGGTGGTGGCGCGTGGGGCGTGCGCGCGATGAGGGCTACAGGCTCAGCAGGTCCTTGAAGCGCGCGGCCTGCCGGCGGCTCACCTCGATGGCCTCGGGCTCGCCATCCTTGCCGTTGTGCTTCAGCTTCACCATGAGGCCGCCGCTGAACCACGGTTCGATTTTGTCGACCCAACGCAGGTTGATGATGTGCTTTCGGTTGGCGCGGAAGCGTGCAAGCCACCAGACGGCGAGCTCCGGAGCAGGCAGATTCAAAGCCAGTGAACCTCCAGCTCCGATTGCAGGCGCTCGAAGCCGCCATCCGCGGTGAGCAACGGCAGGTTCAGATGAATCGCGGTCGCGGCCACCAAGGCGTCGGCCAGCTTCAGACCATGCTTGCGGCGCAATGCAGCGGCAACCTGCTTGATCGACGGGTTGATATCGCTGATGCGATAGTTCGCCAGCGCGGCCTCGATGCTGGAAAGCTCTGAAGCAGTGAGGGCAGCCTTGCTCTACAGCTCGATCTCCGTGACGAAGGAGATGTGCACCTCCTTGCCATCGATCGCCCGTGTCGCATCCGGCCGACCTCCCAAGTGGTAGACGAGCACATTGGTATCGACCAGCAGCCGCTCAACGATCATCGCGCCACTTCCGCATTTCCTCGGCCATTACACTAGCGAAAGCAGGAACCGACCCCGCATACTTCTTCGCGTCGTATGGCTTGGCGAAAGGGGTCCCCTTCTTCAGGCGTGGACCAGCCTTGGAGACCTGACCCGCCTTGACGGAACCTCGACCCGCACGCTTCGGCCGACGGGCCGCTTTCGTTCTGGTTGCCATGGGTGAAAGATACTGTTACGCGCGCGTTCCAGACCGCGGCCATCGCCGATTCTACAGGCTCAGCAATTCCTTGAAGCGCGCGGCCTGCCGGCGGCTCACCTCGATGGCCTCGGGCTCGCCATCCTTGCCGTTGTGCTTCAGCTTCACCATGAGGCCGCCGCTGAACCACGGCTCGATCCTATCCACCCAGCGCAGGTTAATGATGTGCTTGCGGTTGGCGCGGAAGAAGACCAGCGGATCGAGCTTCTCCTCCAGCTTGTTGAGCGAGCGCAGCACAAGGGGCTTCTGGTCGGCGAAGCGCACGCGCACGTAGTTGCCCTCGCTCTCGAAGTAGCGCACGTCCTTCAGCGTCACGAACCAGCACTTGTCGCCATCGCGCAGGAAGATCTGGTCATCCTCCCGGAGCATCTCGCGCTGGGGCGCGCCCTCCTCGGCCTTGCGCGGCAGCTTGCCGATGGCCGCGGCGAGCCGCTCCGGGTCCACGGGCTTCATCACGTAGTCGAGCGCGTTCACCTTGAAAGCCTCCAGCGCGTGCTCGTCGTAGGCCGTGACGAAGATCACGTGCGGCGCATGGTCCAGCGACTCGAGCAGCTGGAAGCCGGTGCGGCCCGGCATGTTGATGTCGAGGAAGAGCAGATCGGGCTTCTTCTCGGCGATGAGGGCCTCGGCCTCGTCGGCGTTGGCGGCCTCGCCGACCACCTCGATCGAGTCATGCTTCTCCAGCAGGGAGATCAGCTCTTTGCGCGCCAGGCGCTCGTCGTCGATCACGAGGGCTTTCATTCGTTCGTACAGGTTGGAAGGTTGATTCAGGGCGGGTTGTGGGTTGAAGGTTGACTGCGGTTGAGGGCTCAACCCGCAACGTCAATCAACCTTCAACCAGAGTTCAACGGCAGTTCCACTTCCGTGACCACCATGCCATCCTGGTTGCTGATGCGCATGGAGGCGTTACCGCCGTAGATGAGCTCGAGCCGGCGGCGGGTGTTGCGCAGGCCGATCCCGGTGCCATTCACCTTGCCGGGCTCGTAGTGCCCGCTGTTGCGCACGGTGAGCACCAGCCGGTCATCGCTGCGCCGGGTGCCGATGACTAGGTCGCCGCCCTGCGGCTCGCGCGCCACGCCATGCTTCACGGCATTCTCCACCAGGGTCTGCAGCAGCATGGGGGGCACCTGCTCCCGCTCCAGCCCATCGGCCAGCTCGAAGCGCACGCGCAGCCGCTCCTCGTAGCGCATGGCCTCCAGCGCGAGGTAGTTCTTCACGATGTCAACCTCCTCGCCGAGCGGCACCGTGCGGCGCTTCACCGTGCTCATGGCGTTGCGCAGGATGGCGCTCAGCTGCGTGATGGCGCGCTTCGCCTGGTCGGGGTCCTCGTCGATGAGCGCGCGGATGCCGTTGAGCGCGTTGAACATGAAATGCGGGTTCATCTGCGCACGCAGCGTGGCCACCTGGTTCTCGCGGTTGGCGGCCTCCAGGCGGAGGTTGCGGATCTCCTCGCGGCGATGGCGCACGAAGTAGCCGTAGGCGAAGTAGAGGAAGCTCCACACCGCGAGCAGGAGCGTCCAATTGAGGATGCGCCCCAGATGCTCCAGCGGCTCGCGGAGGATGATGACCGAGGCGTCGCCCAGCACCAGGGTTACCAGCGCGCTCTCGATGAGGAAGGCCGGCACGGCGAGCAGCAGCGAAGCCAGGGCGATGCGCGGGAGCACGTGCCCGACGGACTGCTCCAGCCATCGCCTGCGGATGATGACCGCGCGCAGCGCATGGCTGATGGAGATGCCCGTGGCGAGCTCCGGCAGCAGCACGTCCCACATGCGCGCGCTGTACTGCCCATCGATGTAGCTGGCCAGGATGCTCAATCCGAAATAGGCGCCCCAGCCCGAGAGCTGCGCCGACCAGTAAATCACCCAGCGGGGCAGGCGCGTGGCGTTCGTCCGGCGCTGGGCTTCCATTGCCGCGAAAGTTACCCGGGCCGCACCATCGAGGCGGGCGATCACACGAGCGGCCACCCGCCGTGGCTGATGGCGCGCCCTACCTTACCGCCTGTGAATTTCCTCGGTCACCTCTACCTCAGCGGCGACGACCCGCTGGTGATCACCGGCAACTTCATGGCCGACGCGGTGAAGGGACGCGACCTCTCGCGCTTCGAATCACGCGTGCAGGAGGGCATCCGCCTGCACCGCCGCATCGACACCTACACCGATGCGCAGGTGGTGGCGCATGCCGGGCGCGATGCCCTGCGCGCGCATGCCGGGCGCTATGCGCCGGTGGTGATGGACCTGTTCTACGATCACCTGCTGGCGCGTGACTGGAGCCGCTGGCACCACGAGCCGCTGGGTTCCTTCGCCGAACGGATGTACGACCTGCTCGGCAGGCATGCGGGCCTGATGCCCGAGCGCACCCGGCGCATGCTCCCTTACATGGTGGCTGGCGATTGGCTCACTTCCTATGCTACCCTCGATGGCATCGGCGAGGCCCTCCACGGCATGTCGCGTCGCGTGGCGGGCGGCGAGCGCATGGCGGGCGCGGAACAGGTGCTCGCCGCGCACACGGATCGCTTCGCGGGCGAGTTCGAGCGCTTCCTGCCCTCGATCATCGATCATCTTCGCGCCGGAGCATGAAGAAGCGGTGGTGGATCTTCGTGGCGGCCTCGGCGGCCTTCATCCTCGTGTACGCGCTGGTGCAATGGCGCGTGAGGGACGATGACCATTGGCATCCGTGGGAGCAGCCCGGCGCGCAGCGCGATCTGGACAGCATCGCCTCGGATACGCTGCGGGTGCTGGTGGTGCGCGATCCGCTGGTATGGGAGCAAGGCCCCAAGGGCGATATGGGCCTGGCGTTCGACTGGCTTGCCCGCTTCGCGAAGCAGCAGGGAATGGCCATCGCGCCGGTGGATGCCGCGCATCCCGATTCCCTGCTGCTGGCGCTGTGGCAGGGCCGAGGCGATGTGATCGCCGCGCCGCTCTTCCTCGATCGCGCGGAGCGCAGGCACTTCGCGGCCTTGGAGCCGTTCGCCGAGTGGGAGCCCATGCTGGTGAGCCTTCGCCCCGAAGCCGAATCATCCGAAACGCCAGGGCTGCAGCCGCTCAGCGATAGCGTGCGCCTGGCGCTGGCCTCGCCGTTCGCTCATCACCAGTACCATGGCTGGAACCGCGGCCGCATGAAGCCGGCCATCGCCCAGGGCGACGCGGCCACCGAGGAGGAATTGCTGCAGCGCGTGCTGCTTGGCCAGTGCCCTGCGGCGGTGGTGAGCCGGTTGCGCGCGCAGCATGAGGCCGGGCGTTTCCCGGTGCTCCAGTTCGAGGGGCCGGTGGGGGAGGCGGTGCCGTGGTTCTTCGTGGTCCGTCGCGATGCCGCGCTCCTGCGCCGGGCGCTTGAAGACTGGATGCAGCAGCCGCAGGAACAGGAGGCCCTGCGGCAGTTCACCAAAGCACGCACCTTGCCCGTGCCGCCACCCGGCCCGTTGCGGGCACGGCGCATGAAGGCCATTGATCCGGATAGCATCTCGCCCTTCGACGACTACTTCCGCGCGCACGCCCACGGCCTGGCCTACGACTGGCAGCTGCTCGCAGCCATGGCCTGGAAGGAATCGCGCTTCGACAGCACCGTGACCTCGCGCAAGGGGGCCATGGGCATCATGCAGATCATGCCGCGCACCGCCGCGCGCTTCGGCTTGGATACCGCCAGCGCCATGGAGGACCACATCGCCGCGGCCGCCCGCTACCTGGCCAAGCTGGATACCATGTGGCTGCGCGCCGTGCCCGACCGGGAGCAGCGCCTCCGCTTCGTGCTGGCCAGCTACAACGCCGGCCCCGCCGCGGTGAACCGCTGGCAGCGCGCCCTGCCCCAGGCCCCGCTGGACGAGTGGGTGGAGCACATCCCCATCGAGGAGACGCGCGGCTACGTGAAGCGGGTGCTCGGCAGCTACGCGGCCT
>CAZJTB010000109.1:0-7583 GCA_964548485.1 uncultured Chryseobacterium sp.
CACCCAGCGAACCTGAATGCGGAGGCCCCGCTCGCCGAAAGGCGGGCGGGGCCTCCTGCTTTGGGGGGTCGCAACATTGGCTTTGCACAGGCAACACATGACGAACAGATTCGATTCACAGAGCCTTAGCAGCCCCCTAACGGACCGGTGAGGATGCCCGGATACGTTCGCCGCCGCAATGAATCGACTGGCATTATTGAGCGCCGCGCTGATGCTGGTGGCATGCGTGAAGGACCGTGAAATCCCGCCACGCACCGGCGGCGGCGGCAGCACGGGCATAGCGCCTGGCATGCTGAAGGTGAACGAGCTGGTGGCAGCCGGGAGCACCAACATCAACGAATTCGGCACGGCCGAGGATTGGTTCGAGATCTACAACACGCTCCCGGAACCTTTCACCCTGCGCTCCGGGAACTGGTTCGTATCCGACGCGGGACCATCAACGCCCACCAAGTACCAGCTCCCGGAAGTGACCATACCCGGCAACGGGCATCTGGTGATCTGGTGCGACAACCTGAACACGGTGGCCACGCAAATCCACAGCAACTTCGCCCTGAGCAGCGCCGGCGAGCACCTGGTGATCTACTACCAGAGCGACACGGCGGCATTCGTCGTTGATGACTACGCCTACGGGCCGCAATCGAACCCGGGCGCCAGCATGGGCCGCTCGCCCGATGGCAGCGACAACTGGGTGCTCTTCACCAATCCCACGCCCGGGGCGCCCAATCCATGATCGCCGCGCGCGCCTGGCTCCTGCTCCTCCTGCTCCCTGCCACGGCAGCAGCCCAGCGCCCTGAGCGCCTGCAACCCGCCGGGTGGGTGACCGTGCGCGTGCCCGAGCCCAGCGACCTGGCCGCCATTCCAGGCACCGACCGCTTCTATTGCGTGAGCGACAACGGCCATGTGATGGAAATAGGCCCTGATGGCGGCGTGCTCCGCGAAGCGCGCAACATCGCCTACGACCTGGAAGGCGCGCTGCTGAAGGACGACACCCTGCTGGTGGTGGATGAGCGCTCGCGCTGCATCATCTGGATCACCCCGGCCGATCTGCAGCCCGTGCGGCGGCTCACCATACCCTACCTGGGAGGACGCAATCGCGGGTACGAGGCCATCGCCTGGAACCCGCTGAAGCAGCGCTATCTGCTCATCACCGAGCGCGACCCGGTTCGCATCATCGAGCTCGATGCGGCCATGCGCGTGGTGAACGAGGTGCCCTTGCATGGGTTGGCCCGCGACATCTCATCGGCCACTTGGCATGAGGGGCACCTGTGGCTGCTGAGCGACATGGACATGCTCGTGCTGAAGTGCGACCCCGCCGACTACAGCGTGAAGGCCCGCTGGGAGGTGCCGGTGATCAATCCGGAAGGCATCGCCTTCAGCAATGACCGGCTCATGATCCTCAGCGACGACCGCCAGCGGCTCTACTCCTTCAATCTGCCCGGTCATGCGCATTGATCGAGCCCTCGCCTGCCTTGCCCTCATGGGCGCCGCCGCCACGACCCATGCGCAGGTGACACTGGGCAACGGTGATCATGTGCTGGAGATCAGCGGCGGGGTGAGCATGTACTACAACCAGCGGTTCCTGAAGGACGGCGAGACCAACAAGCGCAAGGACCGCTTCAACCTGCGCGATGCCCAGCTCCAATTCGAGGGGCGCTACAAGAATTCCATCGAGTACGAGCTGCAGTTCGACATGGCCGATATCGCGCAGGCCAGCGCAGGCGTGATCGACCCGGAGAACCCCGGCCTGATGGATGCCTACGTGACCTTCAAGAGCATCCCGCACCTGGACATCACCGCCGGCTATACGAAGCTGCCCTACGGACGAAGCAGCCTGGTGCCCTTCTTCCAGACACCTTACTGGCAGCGCGCCGAACTGGTGCGCGGCGACCTCTTCAGCCGCCGCGATGTGGGCGTTACGCTCAGCAGCACCTTCTGCCGCCAGCGCATCACCGCATGGATCGGCGCATACACAGGCCTTGGCGAGAGCAGCCTTCGCGGCGACAATGACGCGAGCGGACAGCTCGAATACATCGGCCGCATCGAGGCCTCCTGGCCCTCCCGCTTCCGCAAGGTGGACATCGACGACCGGCGAACCCCGGTGCCGATGGTGGCGGTAGGAATCAATGCGCGCTACACCGATAAAACGCAGCCGCCGGGCGCCTTCCTCCCCTCGTTCTCCGCCGGCGAGTACAACATCAAGGTGATCGATGGCAAGCGCACCGCGGTTGGCGGCGATGTGGCCGCCATGTACAAAGGCTTCAGCCTGCAGGTGGAAGGCCACATGATCCGCCTGGAGCCCTCGAACCCGAACAGCGCCCTCTTCCGCGGCCTGGCGCGCGAGCAGCACGAAGGTTACGCGATGGCCGGCGGGTACTATGCACAGGCCAACTGGTGGAGCAAGAAGCTGCGCACCATCCTTTCGGTGCGCTTCGAGGAGATGAACCTGAACGACCTGGCCGAAGGGCTCTCCCAACGGCTCGGCGGCGCCATCGCCTACCAGGTGCGCGGCAATGATGTGATGATCAAGGCTCAATGGTGGCACATCCTCGAGGAGGAGGCCACCGTTGACCCGCTCCGCTGGACCGAACAGGCGCGCATCGGCGTGCAATACCTCTTCCGATGACCAAGACCATGACGCTCCGTCAGACCCTCGCTGTCCTTCTGCTGGCAGCACCCGCACTCGTGAAGGCCCAGGCCTCCCTCACCGCGCTCAATGCGCCGCTGGTCATCGACTTCACCAACACGGTGCCCGGCGTGAACGAAGGCGGATTCCTCGGCCTTCCGGTCATGGGCTCACAGACCCCGGGAGCCGGCGAGCTCGACACCGATGCCTGGGACTACTTCTACGATGGAAGCACGGCCAACGCCACCGGCTCGGCGAGCAGCTTCCCCGGCACCCTGCCCACGGGCAACGGTTACGCGGATGGCGGCACCATGGCCACGGGCGTGAGCGCCACGGGCGTCAACGGCCAGCTCGCCTTCGGCATACAGCCCACCGGAGGCCACTTCACTGCGGGCAGCCTGACGCTTCGCGTGCAGAACAACACGGGAGCATCCATCAATCAGGTGGCCGTCGCCTATCAAGTGGGCGTGTTCAACGACCTGGTCCGTTCCAACTCATTCACGCTTTACTGGTCGGCCACCAACCTGGCCGGCAGCTACGCCCCCATCCCCACAAGCCAGGTGATCTCGCCTGCCGACCCTGACGCGCTGCCGCAGTGGGTGGTGACCGATGTGAGCGTGGCCATCAACGGATTCAATGTGCCCGCTGGCGGCTTCCTGTATCTGCGCTGGGTGGGCGATGATGTGAGCGGCAGCGGGCAGCGCGACGAATTCGCCCTCACCAGCATCAGCATCACGGCGCAGAACGCCACAGGTCCGTCACTCACGGCCAGCACAGCAGCCCTGCCGGCATTCGCGCAGGCGCTGGGCAGCCCTTCCCCGGCCCAATCCTTCACGGTGAGCGGCAGCAACCTCGCGGACGATGTGAATGTGACCGTTGCCGCGCCCTACCAGATCAGCTTGAACGAGACCTTCGGCTTCGGCACCACGCTCGACCTCTCGCCGGTGGGCGGCACGCTGAGCAATGCCACCGTGTGGGTGCGGCTCAACAACAGCACGCCCGGCGCCAGCAACGGGCAAGTGCTGCTCGCCTCGCCCGGCACCAACGGCTGGACCGTGGCGGTGAGCGGCGTCACCAGCGCCGGCACCCTGCCCACCCTCTTCCTGAACGAGCTGCAGGCCGCCAACGCGGGCAGCCCGGTGGATGAGAATGGTGAGGCCGATGACTGGTTCGAGATCTACAACCCGAACGCCTTCGCCGTTGACCTGGCCGGCTGGTACGTGAGCGATGCGCTCGCCGACCTCACCAAGTACCGCTTCAGCACCACCGGCACCGACGCCATCGTGCCCGCGAACGGCTGGCTGCTCGTGTGGGCCGACAACCAGAGCGCGCAGGGCAACCTGCACACCAATTTCAGCCTGAGCAGCACCAATGGCGAGGACCTGGTGCTGGTGGGCCCAGATGGTGTCACCGTGGTTGACCAGATCAGCTTCGGCCCGCAGGCCAGTGGCGTGAGCTTCGGAAGGCAAACCGATGGCGGCACCCCCTGGGTGACCTTCGATATTCCCACGCCGGGCGAGAGCAACAATGCCGTGGGCATCGACGAGGCGGGATCATCGGCCCTCAAGCTGCGTGCTTGGCCGGTGCCGGTGGGCGAAGGCACCCTGTGGCTCAGCCATGAGGTAACGGCCGACGTGCTGGATGCGCAGGGCCGCTTGGTGGCGCGCCTGAGCCGCCAGCGCCAAGTGGATGCCGCAGGGCTGGAACCCGGGCTCTACGTAGTCCGCACGGAAGCGGGCGCATCGCTGCCCTTCATCCGCGAATGACGAGCGGCCGACCGCGTCAGCGCGCGAAATCGGGATAGAGCAGGTAGCGCGCGCGGATGCGCAGGAAGGCGTCGAGGTCCTTCTGCCAGCTTGCGCGGATGGCCTCCTCATCATCGCCGCGCACGATGGCCGCTCGCAGACCTGGGCCTCCGGCCAGCTTGTCGAAGAAGCTGTTGAAGAAGGTGTCCTTCTGCGGGGCCGCCTGATAGAGCCCGATGAGCCATTGCAGGTTGATGCGGCGGTCCATGCGGCTCTGGAAGCTGCCGTATGCCTCCAGGTCGAGTCCGTTGCAAGCCCTGCCCTTGTGCGGCGGCTCCTTCGCGCCGGCCATGGAACGCGGCGTGAACCGGTAGTCGCCCACGGGATTGCCCGGATAGCCCACGCACTGGAAGGGCTTCTCGGTGCCACGGCCCACGCTCACCACGGTGCCCTCGAAGAGGCCGAGCGAAGGATAGAGGTACACCGCGCTCATGTTGGGCAGGTTGGGCGAAGGGCGCACGGGCAGCTTGTAGAACTGCCGGTGGTCCCAGCCTTCGCACTCCACCACGGTGAGGTCGCACCGCCGCCCGCCCTTCAACCAGCCCTCGCCGTTGATCATGCGCGCGTACTCGCCGATGGTCATGCCATGCACGATGGGCACCGGGTGCATGCCCACGAATGAGCGGTAGGCCGTGTCGAGCAGGGGGCCGTCCACATAGAAGCCGTTGGGGTTGGGCCGGTCGAGCACGATCACCTTCTTCTGCTGCTCCTGCGCGGCCTCCATCACGTAGTGCAAGGTGCTGATGTAGGTATAGAAGCGCACGCCCACATCCTGGATATCGAAGAGCAGCACATCCGCATCGGCGAGCTGGGCGGCACTCGGCTTCTTGTTCTTGCCGTAGAGCGACACGATGGGCAGGCCGGTGCGCGCATCCTTCAGGTCCTTCACCTGCTCGCCCGCGTCGGCATCGCCTCGGAAGCCGTGCTCCGGAGCGAACACCTTCACCACACGAACCTGAAGCGCGAGCAACGAATCCACCAGATGCGCGCTTCCGATGAGGCCGGAGTGATTGGTGACCACGGCGACGCGCTGGTTGCGCAGCAGCGGCAGGTACGTGGGCACGCGCTCAGCGCCCACGCGCACCTCGGGCTCGCCCTTCGCCACCAGCACCGGCTGCTGGGCTGGCGCGCCACCAGCCAGCGCCAGCGCGAGGGCGGCTATCTTGCCGCGCCGCAGCACCCCCTTGAGCTTCTCCGCCTTCATCGCGCGCCGCATCGTGCGCGACCATCCTTCAGGCGAAGCCTCCTTCTCCAGGCCGATCGTTTCCATCGCGGTGGTCGGCATCGTGGTGGGCATGGCGGTCATGATCCTTACGGTGGGCATCACGCGCGGATTCCAGCGCGAGGTGCGGGCGAAAGTAACCGGGGCCTCGGCGCACCTCCAGATCACCGCCATCGGACAGACCGACCCCAAGGAGACCCTGCGCATACCCATCGATCAAGCGTTCTATCCCTGGCTCGATACCGTGCCGGGCATCGCCCATATCCAAGTGTATGCCACCCGGCCGGGCATCATCGAGACGGAGAACGACATCGAAGGCGTGGTGCTCAAGGGCATCGGCGCGGACTATGATACGCGCTTCCTGAGCCAGCACCTCGTTGCTGGCGTCCTGCCTGCCATCGGCGACAGCAGCCGCCCCATCGACCTGCTCCTCTCGAAGCACCATGCCGACCGCCTCCGCATCGGCACGGATGACACCATTACCACCTACCTCGTGCGCGGCCGCGACGAGATCCGCCCGCGGAAGTTCCGCGTTTGCGGGGTGTACCAGACCGGCCTGGAGCAGATTGACCACAACCTGGTGTTCGTTGACATCGACCACCTGCAGCGCTTCGCCCAATGGGGGCTGAAGGCGGAGCTGCTGATCGAGCTCGATGCAGAGGGCCGGCATGCCCTGGTGGAAGCCCTGGCCTTCGGCGGCGACCGGATATACACCTACCAGTGGCCGGGCACCGGGCTCCAGGGCAAAGGGCCCCACGCCATCGCCCTTGCGCCCGGTCGCGACACCACGATCACCCTGGTGGTGAGCGACGCCGACCGCACCGTGCCCGACACGGCGTGGGCGCGCATCCAAGGCCGCAGCATCACGCGCGGCGGCAGCGGCGGCAGCTATCGGAAGTATTGCGGCGGCTTCGAGGTGATCCTGGACCGCTTCGACGATGTGCAGCATTTCGACGACCTCGTGTACACCCAGTACCTGCCGAGCAACCTCCGCTCCCTCAGCGTGCGCGACCGCTTCCCCGAGATCTTCGCCTGGCTGGAACTGCTGGACAAGAATGTGGTGGTGATCATCGTGCTCATGGTCATCGTGGCCATCATCAACATGACGAGCGCCCTGCTCATTATCATCCTGGAGCGCACGCCCATGATCGGCACGCTGAAAGCGCTGGGCGCCGGCAACGGCTCCATCCGCCGCATCTTCCTGATCCATGCGGCCTACATCCTGGGCGCGGGCATCGTGCTGGGCGACCTGCTCGGCATCGGACTGGCCATGGCGCAACAGCGCTTCGGCTTGGTGAAGCTGCCCGTGGAGACCTACTATGTGGACCGCGTAGTGGTTGATCTGGAAGCGCTACCCATCCTGGTGCTCAACCTCGGCACGCTGGCCATCTGCGTGCTGGCGCTGCTGATTCCCAGCATGCTGGTCACACGCATCGCACCGGCCAAGGCCATCCGGTTCGCGTAGCGGCGGCTCCTGAACAGCCCCTACGCGACCGGCTGGGCGATCCTACCTTCGCCAGCGCCATGAAAATCCACGAGAATATCCTCACCACCATCGGCAACACGCCGCTGGTCAAGCTCAACCGAATCGCGCGCGACGTGCCCGGTACCGTGCTGGCCAAGGTGGAGACCTTCAACCCCGGCAACAGCATCAAGGACCGCATGGCCCTGAAGATGGTGGAGGATGCCGAGAAAGCCGGCCTGCTGAAGCCCGGCGGCACCATCATCGAGGGCACCAGCGGCAACACGGGCATGGGCCTGGCCATCGCGGCCATCATCAAGGGCTACAAGTGCATCTTCACCACCACCGACAAGCAGAGCAAGGAGAAGGTGGATGCCCTGCGCGCCTTCGGCGCCGAGGTGATCGTGTGCCCCACCAACGTGGACCCTGAGGACCCCCGCTCCTACTACAGCGTGAGCAGCCGCTTGGTGA
>CAZJTB010000110.1:0-7582 GCA_964548485.1 uncultured Chryseobacterium sp.
CGGGGCAGGCCGCGCGCAGCCCCTCGATGCTCTTGTACACGATGCGCACCTCGGCGCCGATGCCCTCGGGCGTCAGGAGCTCCGCGATCTTGTCGTTGATCTGGGCCGCGGTGAAGGGCGCGTAGATGGCGCGCACCACGTTCTCCTGCTCGGGAAGCGGCCGGTTCACCATGGCCAGGGCCTTGTCATAGGCATCGTCGAGGATGTTCTCCTGCTTGGTCTCCTTCAGCAGCGCTACTGCGGCGCGGAAGGCCACCAGGTCGCCAAGCTTGGCCATGTCGATGCCGTAGCAGTCGGGATAGCGGATCTGGGGCGCGCTGCTCACCACCACGATCCGCCTAGGCCCCAGGCGGTCGAGCATCTTCAGGATGCTCTGCTTCAAGGTGGTGCCGCGCACGATGCTGTCGTCGATGACCACGAGGTTGTCCTGGCCGGAGCGCACGGTGCCGTAGGTGATGTCATAGACGTGGGCCACGAGGTCGTCGCGCGCATCATCGCTGGTAATGAAGGTGCGCAGCTTGGCGTCCTTGATGGCCACTTTCTCCAAGCGTGGGCGCATGGCGAGGATGGCGCGGAGCGCATCCGCTCTGACATTCCGGGCTTGCCCCGGAATCGCATCGAGCTCGAGGATGCGGCGCTCCTTGATGGCGTTGAGCCGCTCCTCCATCTCGCGCATCATGCCATAGCAGGCTACCTCGGCGGTGTTGGGGATGAAGCTGAATACGGTGTTCTCCAGGTCGTGGTCCACCGCATCGAGGATGGCCGGGCACACGCTGCGCCCCAGGGCGATGCGCTCCTGATAGACATCGCGGTCGCTGCCCCGGCTGAAGTAGATGCGCTCGAAGCTGCACGCGCGCTTCTCCAGCGGCTCGCGCACGAGCTGCTCGGCGTAGCTCCCATCCTTGCGGATGATGAGGGCATGGCCCGGGGTGAGCTCCTGGACGGCCTCGGTGCGCACGTTGAAGGCGGTCTGGATGGCCGGGCGCTCGCTGGCCACCACCACCACCTCCTCATCGGCGTACCAGAAGGCGGGGCGGATGCCTGCCGGGTCGCGCAGCACGAAGGCATCGCCATGGCCCATCATGCCGGCCAGCGCGTAGCCGCCATCGAAATCGACCGCGCTATTCACCAGGATCTGGCGCACATCGAGCTGCTCGGCGATCTTCTGGGTGATCTGCCGCTCGGTGTAGCCCAGCTGCCGGTGGATGGTGGCGATGCGCTCGTTCTCCGCATCGAGGTAGTGCCCGATCTTCTCGAGCACCGTCATGGTATCGGAGCGTTCCTTGGGGTGCTGGCCGATGGAGACGAGCAGTTCGAAGAGCTCGTCCACGTTGGTCATGTTGAAGTTGCCGGCCACCACCAGGTTGCGCGTCATCCAATTGTTGAGGCGGCGGCGGGGGTGGCAGTTCTCCAGGCCCTGGTTGCCGAACGTGGCGTAGCGCAGGTGCCCGAGCAGCACCTCGCCGGCGAAGGGCATGAGCTGCTTGAGGCGATCGGCATCGGCGTCCGCTGCCGGGTCCTGGGCCGTGGCATCGGCGAAGGCCTTGTCCACCTTGACGAAGAGCTTCCGGATGGCCTCCTTGTCGGTGCTGCGCTCGCGGTCGATGTAGTTGAGGCCCGGCTGCGGATCGATCTTGATGCTGGCGATGCCCGCGCCGTCCTGGCCCCGGTTGTGCTGCTTCTCCATCAGCAGGTAGAGCCGCTTCAGCCCATAGAGGGCGGAGCCATACTTCTCCTGGTAGTAGCCGAGGGGCTTGCGGAGGCGGATGAGCGCGATGCCGCACTCGTGCTTGATGGCTTCGCTCATGGGTGGCCCTGCGCAGGGCGGTCAAAGGTACCCAACCGCCATGTGGTCCGAATCGCCTGGACCGCAACGCGCCCAAGCAACCCCGGAGCGGCCGGGCCTGTCATCACCCCGTACCTTGGCCCCTAGCGTACAGGCCCTTGCGCATCCCTGCGGTCATATCGCTCCTGCTCCTAGCCGTCGGAACCTCGGCCATGGCGCCCAAGGCCCAGTTCGTGGAGAACAAGGGCCAATGGCCCGAACAGGTCCTATACCGTGCGCTCATCCCCAATGGGGCGCTTTTCGTGGAGCGCTCGGCCTTCACCTATGTGCTTTACTCCGATAGCCCCTTGCGCCACCATGGCCTTGCCCACGATGGCGTGGACCATTCCGGGGAAGGGAAGGCCCATGCCTACAAGGTGCATTTCGAGGGCGGACGCGCGCAGTCATGGCAAGGCGGTTTCGCTCAACCGCACTACGAGAACCACTTCATCGGGAGCGACCCCCTGACATGGGGCACCGGGTGCGGCGTGTTCGGCGAGGTGCTGCTGAAGGAGGTGTGGCCCGGCATCGACCTGCGCATCAACGGAGCAGCGGGCATCAAGTACGACCTCATCGTGGCGCCGGGGGTGTCGGCCCAAGCCATCGGCCTGCGCTACGAAGGGGTGGATGGCCTCTACGAGCATGAGGGACGCCTGCATGTGATCACTTCCGCAGGAGCGGTGGTCGAAGAGGCCCCCATCGCCTTCGAGGCCGACCCGCGCGCCAGCTGCTGGAGCTCCGATCCACTGGAAAGGCCCATCACGTGCTCGTATCGCCTCGAGGACCGCACACTTCGCTTCCAGGTTGAGCATGATCCCGCGCGCAGGCTCATCATCGACCCGGTGCTCACCTTCAGCAGCTACAGCGGGAGCACGGGCAACAACTTCGGCTTCACGGCCACCTACGATGCCAGCGGCCATCTTTATGGAGGCGGCATCGTGTTCAACGTGGGCTACCCGCTCACTACCGGAGTGCTGCAGGGCTTCTTCGCCGGCGGCACCATCGATGTGGGCATCAGCAAATGGAACCCCGATGGCAGCGCGCTGGTGTGGAGCACCTACCTCGGCGGAAACCAGGCCGAGACCCCCCACAGCCTGGTGGTGAATGCCCAGAACGAACTCTTCGTGATGGGCGCCACGTGGTCGGCGAACTTCCCCACCACGCCGGGCTGCTTCGATGGCAGCTTCAACGGGGCGCCCGGATCCTTCTCGTGGGTTACCGTCACCGGCGGCTACGGCTTCTCGCCCAATGGCAACTCGGATCTCTTCGTGGCCCGATTCAATGCATCGGCCACCGCGCTGCTTGGCTCCACCTACGTGGGCGGCAGCGGAAATGATGGCCTGAACAACGCCGCGCAGGTCACCCACAACTATGGCGATCATTTCCGCGGCGAGATCGCCCTGGACCCCAATGGCAATCCTCTGGTGGCCACCTCCACCAATAGCGCCGATGCGCCGGTTTCGGCTGATGCGCAGCAACCCGCCTTCGGCGGAGGGCCCCAAGACGGCTATGTGTTCCGGATGAATTCCGGTCTCACCGCCATGCTGTGGGGCACCTATCTCGGCGGAAGCGGGGCGGACAATGCGCTGGGCGTGCAATTCGATTCAGCCGGCGATGTGTTCGTGTGCGGCGGCACCACCAGCACCAACCTGCCGATGGCGGGCATCGCCATGGATCCCGTGGCGAATGGCGTCGTGGATGGCTATGTAGCCCGCTTCAACGGGAGCACCCATGCGCTGGTGGCCGCCACCTACCTGGGCACATCGGCCTACGACCAGGCCTACTTCGTACAGCTTGATCCGCTGGACGCCGTGTACATCATCGGGCAGACTCTCGGCAACTATCCTGTGACGCCTGGCAAGTACGCGAACCCGGGCAGCACGCAATTCATCCACAAGCTCTCGCACGACCTCTCGTCGTCCATCTGGACCACGCGCATCGGCAATGGGCAGGGCAACCAGAACCTCTCGCCCACCGCCTTCCTGGTGAGCGATTGCGGCCAGATCTACATCTCCGGATGGGCCAGCAGCGTGAATGGGAACGCCGGACTGCCCGGCTGCACCACGAATGGCTGCCCGGTTACAGCGGGCGCGTTCCAGTCCTCCACCGACGGCGGCGACAATTACCTGATGGTGCTGCATCCCGATGCAGCGGCCCTCTTCTATGCCACCTTCTTCGGCGGTAACCAGAGCAACGAGCACGTGGATGGCGGAACCAGCCGCTTCGACAAGGATGGCACCGTGTACCAGGCCGTGTGCGCCGGATGCCAGAACAACGATGACTTCCCCACCACGCCGGGCGCCTGGAGCAACACGAATAACTCCACCGGCTGCAACCTGGCCGTATTCAAGTTCAGCCTTGCGGCCACCGTAGCCCAGATCGGCATCGATGGACCTGATGTGATCTGCATCCCGGGCACCGTGCAATTCACCAATAGCAGCTCAGGGGGCAACACCTATCTGTGGGACTTCGGCGATGGCAGCACCAGCACGGCCTTCGCGCCGTCGCACCTGTACAGCGAGCCCGGCACGTATTCGGTGAGCATGATCATGACGGACAGCTACGGCTGCTCCGTGGCCGACACCTCCGACATCGTCGTGACCGCCATACCCGACCCGGTGGCAAGCATAGCGCCCGTGGCGCCCATCTGCCCGGGAGGCAGCTTGCAGGTGAACGCATCGGATGGCACCGCCTGGTCGTGGTTCCCACCAATCGGCGTGAGCAATACCAGCGTGCAATCGCCCGTGATCACGCCGCCCGAGCCCATGACGTATGGGGTTGCGGTAACCAGCCAATGCGGCGTGGATACGGCAACGGTCGAGATTGCCTGGGTCGAGCCCACCGCCTCGGCCGGGCCCGATACGAGCACGTGCATCGGCTCGGGAATCATGCTCAACGGGTCAGGGGGCGTGAGCTACTCGTGGTCGCCCATAGCCACGCTCACGAATCCGACTTCGCCGAACCCGATCGCTACGCCGTTGGATTCCACAGCGTACATCGCCGTGATCACCACGCCCGAAGGCTGCGTGGTGCAGGACACGGTAATCGTCACGGTTTACCTGGCGCCACCTTCGCCAGCGCTCACCGACACGGTGATCTGCGCCGGCGGCTCCGTGCAATTGATGGCCGGTGAAGCCGCCTGGTACGCCTGGCAGCCCATCCCCGGGCTCAGCGCCTACAACATCCAAGCGCCCATTGCATCGCCCATCGGGCCAACACTGTACATCGCCGACCTGATCAACCCATGCGGCACCATCCTCGACAGCGCCTTCGTGGATGTGATCACCGTGCCCGCGCTGGCCTGGCCGGATACGATCATTTGCCCAGGAACCACCATCACCCTGCGCGCATCGGGCGGAGTAAGCTATACGTGGTCTCCCGCGGAAGGCCTGAGCCATCCGGATAGCGCCATTACGCTTTCCACACCGTGGCAGCCCACCAGCTACAGCGTGGAAGTGACCGATGCCAACGGATGCACCGCGGTGGCCGCACTAACCGTGGACACCCATCCGCTGCCACCCGTGAGCGCAGGCCCTGATGCCGTCATCGACTACGGCAGCCAGGCACTGCTGAGCGCCTCGGGCTCGGGCAGCCTCCTTTGGCAGCCCTCGGCAACGCTCAGCGACAGCACATCGGCCCTGGTGTGGGCCCGGCCGTGGGAAACCACCACCTACACCGTCACACTCACCGATGCGCGCGGCTGCAAGAACAGCGATGCCGTGACCGTGATCGTGGCCGGCAGCCTCTACGTGCCCAACGCCTTCACGCCCAATGGCGATGGCTACAACGATGGCTTCGGCGCGCTGGGCAAGGAGATCCGCGAGATCGAGCTGCTGGTGTTCGACCGCTGGGGCCTGCTGATCTGGAGCACGGACAAGCTATCTGGCCGGTGGGATGGCACGGTGGGCGGCCTGGAAGCGCCGGTTGACACGTATGTGTGGAAGGTGCGCGCCACGGAGATCAGCGGGCGGCAGCATGAGGCTATTGGCCACGTGACGCTGGTGCGCTGATCAGCGCCTGCCGAAGCGATCACGCTCCAAGCCCAGCCATTGCAGCGCGGCCCCGCTGAGCAGCAGCTCCTTGGTGGCATCATCGTACGGCATGCTCTTGATCAGCGTGCCGGGCTCCAGCTCGCCCAGCGGGAACGGATAGTCCGTGCCCAACGCCACGCGATCGGCGCCCATCAGCTTCACCGCGTGCGCCAGCATCGCGGGGTCATGCACGAGTGAATCGATCCAGAAGCGGCCCAGGTAAGCGCGCGGGTTCACCGGGTTGTCCACGGCGCACAGGTCGGGGCGCACCACGAATCCGTGCTCGATGCGGCCAAGCGTGGCGGGGTACGACCCGCCGCCATGCGCGAAGGCCACGCGCAGCTTCGGCAGGCGCTCGAAGAGCCCGCTGAAGATCATGCTCACGATGGCCGTGGTGGTCTCCACCGGCATGCCCACCAGCCACGACATCCAGTACTTATCCATGCGATCGGCGCCCATCATGTCCCACGGATGCACGAACACCGCCATGCCCAGCTCCTGGCAGGCCTCGAAGACCTGGAACAGGCGCGGCTCACCGAGGTTCATGCCGTTCACATGCGTGCCGATCTGGATGCCGGCGAGCCCGATGGCCCGGCACCGCTCCAACTCCTTGATCGCGAGCTCGGGCTCCTGCATGGGCACGGTGCCGAGGCCTACGAAACGCTGCGGCCACTGCTGCACCAGCCCCGCAATGTGGTCGTTGAGGAACATGGAAAGGTCCAGCGTATCGTGCGGCTTGGCCCAGTAGCTGAACATCACCGGAACGGTGCTCAGCACCTGCACACGCACCCGATGGGCATCGCACTCGGCCAGGCGCACCTGCGGGTCCCAGCAATTGGCCTGCACCTCGCGGAAGAACTTGTCGTCCATCATCATCCGCGCGCAGCCGGGCTTGTGATGGTCCAGGTGGATGAAGCCCCGGTACCCGTAGCGCGCCCCGAAGTCCGGGATGTTCTCCGGGAGGATGTGCGTATGGATGTCGATGGAGAAGGGCTCCATCACACGAAGCGCGGATCGGTCTCCATCACATGCCCGCACTTCTTGCAGGTGCGGTGCTCCAGGCTGCCGTAGAACTCGCGGAAGCGCGGGATGAAGTCCTTCTCGATGTTGTGCAGGACGAAGCGGTACTCGTGCAGCAGGTTGTTGCATCGCTCGCAATACCACTGCAGGCCATCGAGCATCTCGCGGTCGGCGCGCTTCACCTCGATGACCAGGCCCACCGTGCCAGGCCCGCGCCGCGGCTGATGGGGCACATTGGCTGGAAGGAGGAACATCTCCCCCTGCTTGATCGGGATGGTCACCGCCTGGCCATCCTCCTGGATGCCCACCTCGATATCGCCCTCGATCTGGTAGAAGAGCTCCTCCGTCTCGTTGTAGTGGTAGTCCTTGCGCGCGTTGGGCCCGCCCACCACCATCACGATATAGTCGCCGGCTTCAGCGTAGAGGTTCTTATTGCCCACGGGCGGCTTCAGCAGCTCGCGGTTATCGGCGATCCATTGCTGCAGGTTGAACGGGCGGCGGATGGGCATGGCGGTGCTGATTCTCCGCGCAAGGTAGTTTCTGCGCAGCGGCCTGGATCGGACGCCTCCGTCTTGCGCGCTGGAGGCGCAGGCATCCCGCGCCCATGCCCTTATCGGGTCAGTGCTTCACGCTGCGGCCTGCCTGGAGCAAGGCGGCGCCATTGGCCCGCATCATGCCCGTGGTGTATTGCTGGTCCTGCGTGAAG